>CAYNUM010000102.1:0-7175 GCA_964400025.1 uncultured Croceivirga sp. | reverse complement strand
AATGATTCAGGGAGACCATGGACCGATTGAATTCAGAAAGTTCGAGATTACTCCGGTGAAATAACATAGAAATCAGTTAATAATCAACTGAGTAGGGTTTTTGGCATCATACTTGTTTTAGTATTGATAACAACTACTAACATCCTGTAATTACTAACAAATAAAAATTTAAAGTCATGGATGTACTCAGAGAAATAATATACAAAGGTCCCTTGGGGCTGCTACCATTTTGGAGCAAAAGCATGGTAATCCTCCTTTTTTCAGGAATTGTCTGTACGCTGTTGGCCATGCTAGTAGTTTTAGTGGTTCACGGCCATACAATGTCCATTCAATTTGGTTATTGACTTTATCTAAAAATCAAGGCATTACCGAAATTTTGGTCCTCAAAAGGTTGGGATAGATCCAATATAAACCCATTGATTACGGCATGGGTCAATTTACCTTCCTTTTCTAAAAAGAAGGTAGGGTTCTCACCCACTTTCAGTTGAAATTCGGGTAGTCTAAGATTTTCGGTAATCAAATTAATACCAGAAGGCAAATGCGTTTTGTCTTTCGGAATCTTCGTCATGCGCAGATAACCGAATCCGCCCTCAACCCAGCCTTCGTAATCGATTAATCGATCTAATTTTGCAACCCCAGCAACCACCTGGTCGGTCACTTTTGGTGGAACAATTTTGTAACCCGTAGCATCAAAGGTATCATAACCATAAGAGGTTGAAAGATCTCCCTGATCTACTATGATGCTATTAAAGTGAAAGTTGTCATGGTAGACATCATCAATTTCTCGACGTTGAATGCCGATATCTAGAATATAGTCCTGCTCATTTAGGGTGTAGGTGGCATTTTCAATTTTTAGATCCAACATCTTTCTGTCATTTCTAGGAATCGCATTGTATCGATCAATTGATATTTCCTTGTAGTCACCTGTAGCTATTCCATATAGTCCTGAAAGCATAGAAACGTAGTTTAACTTTCTGATTTGTTGTTTTTCTCGATCATCGGCCAGTCCACCAGATTCAATAAGTATTAGGCTAGTACCCCATTTCGCAATGTTATCACCGAAAGCCCTAGGTTCGAACTCATCACTATAGCGACCAACATGGCCGGGTAGATAGCGTTGAACCACATCGTTCATATATACAATGGCTTTCATTGCCCGCTCACGAACCTCATTGACTTCGCGTTCATAATTATAGGCAGTGGCTAAATAAGAAATGGTGGCAGGTTTTGAAGTACGATATGCATTGTAATTGCGGCCTTGATCGTGTAAATTGAATCCGAAAGTAGCATCTACACTGTCTCTAACTCGCTTTAGTACGCGCCCTTCAGGGGACTGCAATCGTAGGGCATCCCTATTGATATCAACACCTAGCGCATTTCTTCTTTCATATACTTCTGCCCCATCAGGATTCACCATTGGCAAAAAGTGAAGTCTGGTATTGGCTAGTATTATCTTCCGTTCTCTTCTAAAATCATCTGAAGCAAAGAAATTCAACATATCAAAAATGGCCATGGTTGCTGTTGGTTCATCACCATGCATTTGTGACCAAAAAAAGATATCATTACCTCCTTTGCCTATACTTATCAGGTTTAGGTCACGCCCCTCAATGGACTCTCCCACCTTTCTTACGGTAAAGTCTTTATTCGATTTCAATCTATTGACTAACGGAAGAATTTGCGAGTACTTTATTCGCCGCTTTTCTAGTGTAGGCTCTTTATACTTTTCATAAGTACTATAGAGCTGTTCAGTAAAGTCTTGAGCAGCAATAGAAAATGAAGACAAAATGAGTGCAACAAGTACTGGAAATATTCTTTGCATTAGTGTAAATCTTTCTTAGGTCGTTTCAAAATTAGGTCATTTTGGTTTTCATAAAAGGTAGGGAGGCATTTTTGGAAAAACTATAAAGGCCATACTTTTCATTGCAAAACCGCAGTATTTGTAATGAATATAACGTGTAGGGAATCAAATTATTAGTCTTTTTCTTATTTAACATTTTGGTGGTCGGCAAGACATTTCAAACTACAAAAAGAGATCTACTTCAATTCGTTTTCAAGAATCAAAAAATCGATGTTCTCTTCTTCCGATTTTCGAGCCAAACCTTTAGAGACTGGCTTGAATACATTGCTATCCGAAGTCTAAACTTCAATATTCGAACAATTTTATTTATCGGGATTGTGGTAATGGCACATAGGTATCATCATTGTCCATCATTGGAAAAGTTCTCGCTTCCCAATCCTTTTTGGCTTGCTCAATCTTATCCTTTGACGTGGAAACAAAATTCCAATAAATATGTCGCTCTTCAGGAAAAGGCACTCCCCCAAAAAGTAAAAGATGGGTGTTTGGTGCCAATAATACGGAACACGCATCCTCAGTTTTAGAAACCAAAATATTTCCTTTCCCAACGGTTTGATCACATGCCCCTATTTCACCCTCAACGATACAAATACCAATCTCACCTTGTAGTTCACCTTTTATAAGTAGCTCGTGGGGCTCACTATTCTTTACTTCTACCATGAAAAGTTCAGAATGAACAGGTACTGGTGATGTTCTGCCATAACCTACCCCAGCAATCAGCGTAAAATCTGCCGATCCATCTTGCCAAGTAGGAAGTGCATTTTTTGGTATATGGTGAAATTCAGGAGCCTTTTCTTCCAAATGCTTGGGCAGTGCAATCCAAATCTGGTAGCCATGAGCTGTAAAAATTGCTCCATTGCGCAAATGAGGTGGCGTACGTTCTGTATGTGACACTCCTTTACCTGCGGTCATCCAGTTCACAGAACCCGGTTGAATCAATTGTTGTGTGCCTAAACTATCCTCATGCATAATTTCGCCTTCCAACATATAGGTTAAGGTGGAAAGTCCGATATGGGGGTGTTGGTCAACATCCATATATTTCGAAGGACCAAGTTGCGTTGGTCCCATATGGTCAATAAAAATAAAGGGGCCTATCATCCGCTTTTTACGAAAAGGTATCAGCCGACCCACTAAAAAATCGCCTATATCACGACTGCGCTCCTCAATTATCAATCCTACGTTTGACATGTAGCAAATAATTATATTTAGACTCAGAAAATTACAACAAATACTAGCTCTAGTTCTATGAAGTGGTTAAAAAGAATATTGTTTTTATTGCTCATCATCATTGTTTTGGTCGTCGTAGAAAACTATCCAAAACTTAATATCATATCGGGTTACGCTTCTAAGTACATGGCTTCGAGTGTTTTGTTGGGCAACCAAATGCCGGCCAATATCAATGCCCATGACCTTAATATTCCTCTTGTAAATTTGGCGACCACCGATTATAATGCCAATGATCAATTGGCCACCTCAAATGTTTATGGTCTCATGGAACGAAAAGCGATTGACCGAAAGGGACTGGGAGCTGTTCTGGTGAATGATGATTATGATGAGAGCCAACCATTTCTGCAACCCGTGCGTAAACAACGTTTTGACTCCATCCCCTACCCTTATGGGCATTTACCAGCCAAGGACACCATTTTTCCAGAAATTGATTACGACCAATTGAACAAAGCCGTTGCGCTACCTTTTGGCAATCCTCAAGTTCAGAAGACTAGAACATTATTGGTCTTGTATAAAGGGCATTTGATTCATGAAAACTATGTGGAGGATTTTAACGAAAACACTGCGGTTTTGGGATGGTCGATGACAAAAAGCATATTGGCCACCTACTACGGAATTTTACAACATCAAGGGAAATTGAATGTAGAATGGCCCGCACCAATCACTGAATGGGAGGCCGATGACCGAAAGAACATCACCCTAAACCATTTATTGCGAATGCAAAGCGGTTTGGAATGGGATGAAGATTATACCGGCATCTCTGATGTGACCAAAATGCTTTTCTTGGAAAGCGATATGACCGCAAGTCAACGTAACCAAGAGGCCATTGCCCCACCCACCGAAATTTGGAACTATTCCTCAGGAACGACCAATCTCTTATCGGGTATACTTCGGCAACAATTTCGAACCCATCAAGAATATTTGGATTTTGTCTACTCATCATTGATTGACAAGATTGGGGCAAATTCCATGCTTATCGAAGCAGACCTCGATGGTAATTACGTGGGCTCCTCATATGGTTGGGGCAGTACGAGGGACTGGGGACGAATGGGTCAATTGTATCTCGACAAGGGCACTTGGAACGGTGAACAACTCTTTTCCCCTGATTGGGTGGATTATGTCTCTAAAGTAACCGAAAACTCAAATGGCACCTATGGCGCCCATTTTTGGTTGAACTCCTCTGGTATTTATCCTGATGTTCCCAAAGATTTGTACTCCATGAACGGTTACCAAGGGCAATACGTGTTTATTATTCCTTCAAAAGACTTGGTCGTCGTTCGTACTGGCCTTGCTGAAAATCCAGAATTTGACATAAATGGCTTTCTTTCCGCGCTGGTCAACGCCATTGAATAGGCTAAAAAACCCATTTATTTCATTTTTGGCTTAGCTCACCACAAATCCAGGCCAGTTCACAACAATAATTTCATCTCGCTGCAATTGGTGGGTACATTTACAATGTAATAATAACGCAAGTAAATTTTTTCATTTTCATATAGTGTTCTCGTTAAAAGGGCCCAAGTCAAAAACTTGGGTCCTTTTTGTTGTACCCCCCCTTGCACCAAATAACATCATACCTTTCAAGAAGTTATGTGACTTTTTTTCATCTTTGGTTTCTAAATAGTAAACGAAAGAGAACCAATGACACTGAAATACATATTGACGGTAGTTCTGATTAGCCTCGTTCTTAACCTTCAAGCCCAAGAAAGTTCGCCAGCCGAAGAAATGACGGAAACCTCTTCGTTGTTATCGTCCGCTTCGAAATCGGAAAAGCAGATAAAGAAGGAATCCAAAGAGGCCAAAAAAGCGGCGAAGACTTTAAAAAAGCAGAATAAGCTGGAGCAGAACATTGTTGATTTGGAGAAAAGCTTGGCCAAAGACGAAAAGAACCTCAAAAAGCTAAAAGAGAAGCATGCCAGCACAAAAACTGAACTGACAGCGGTTAAGAGGGAAAAGCTGGAACTGAAAATAGCCAAGCTTGAAATGAAAATGACCAAGAATGGCGAAAAATTACAGAAGTACCGCAAGAAGGTACGCTGAACAGATTTTTGATTGATTGATTTGATTTAGTAATGGATTCCCTTTCTAGGGAATCCATTTTTTTTCTTTTAAACATGTAAACCTAATTTTCTTTAGTATTTTTTGTTCCATTAATTGGGATTAAAAATGAAACTAAGGTTGGTTTTCGGATGGCTTTTTCTTTTGGCGCAGGTCGCACTCATATTCTATTCACGCTTTATCCCTGAACGCTTTTTTTGCTGGGCACCCTATGACGAACAAACATACTACGAAATTTTCGTGACCCTTAATGGCAAGGAACTGTCAACCGATGAAGCCGGAAAAAGATATGGTTATGGACAAAAAAGAATTGAATCACGCACCATACACAATGTGCTTAATATGGTGGAGCAATATGAGAAAACCTACGGCATAAATGATAATGCCCAAGTCAAAATCATTTACGCTACCAATGGTCATCAAAAACAGACATGGAAGTATCCCAATTGAAAGACCATTTCCCCTGGAAGACAACATCATCAGATATGCGATGGAACGTGCTGTTGATGTGCAAATTACTATTCATCCTGCTCTTGCTCAATGGGTTTTGGTCTAAAATAGAAGATCCTTTCCTGCCTTTTCTCCTTCTCTTAGACCACTTTAATAAGTGGCCGGGTGCATTCGCATTATTGAACAAAACCCTCTTTTTAACTTCTGGACTGCTATTATTATTCAATTTTAAAGCCAGACTAATGGCCGGTACATTGGGAGGTGCCGTTTTACTAATTCTTTTGGGTTCAAAACCTATTTTCAGGAATCACATTCTTATCTGTGGCTGCGCCTTTTTATTGGCGGCTTTACATAAAAAGGAAGAAACCCCATATCTTCTCTATTTTCAGTTAGGATTGGTATATATCGGAGCCGCCACGAACAAAATGTTTCAAATCGATTGGTGGAACGGTGTCTACATGCACAATTGGATGGTCAATGTACTTGAAAACGGCCCCTATCTTTGGGTAAACCAAAACTTTAAAAACCTCTATTTTGCCATTGGCCTATCTTGGTTCTCCATGTTTTTGGAAATCATTGTGGGTCTCTTTTTATTTTTTAAAGGTTACCGAAGATGGGCCATATTTTTAATCCTATTTTTTCATTTGATTTTGTTTTCGGTAACGCAAGAACGTTTTGGGCATTTTCTTGATGACATTTTGATTTTCTTGATTGCATTCATCAATAAAGAAACTTTCGCCCAGTCTGTTTCGGCCAGAGCATCTTGGAACACCTTCTTAACTTTTTTGATACGATTGGTTGATTGGGAGGATAGTTTTAAGGTGGTAGAGAAAACCGATGGAACTTCACTGGTTCAAGTGCAAAGTCTAGCCAAAAGATTTATCAACTTAGAAGCAATAAAGCACATCCTTTTCTCTTCAGCAGGTTTTTTCTATCTACTCTTTTTTGCAGATTTGGCTTTGCGTTTTTTGCTCAATCAACCAGCACAACATATAATACAGCTACTAATCTATTGGGGGCTATTTTTTTTATTTGCCCCGCAATGGGATCACACCACTAAGGAATCCACTTATTCTTACCAAAATTAGGTTTACGTTTTTCCAAGAACGCATTGCGGCCTTCAATGGCCTCATCGGTCATATAGGCCAAGCGTGTGGCTTCGCCAGCAAAAACCTGTTGCCCTACCATGCCATCATCAGTGAGGTTCATGGCAAACTTTAGCATCTTGATAGAGGTTGGGGATTTTTCCAATACCTCTTGCGCCCATTGATAAGCCGTAGACTCTAAGTCTTCATGCGGAATGACCGCATTGACCATGCCCATTTCATATGCGTCTTGTGCTGAATAATTACGGCCTAAAAAGAAAATCTCCCGCGCCTTCTTCTGCCCGACCATTTTGGCGAGATAGGCTGAACCATAGCCTCCGTCAAAACTGGTAACATCAGCATCGGTCTGTTTGAAAATGGCATGTTCTTTACTTGCCAAGGTCATATCGCAGACCACATGTAAACTATGACCACCACCCACAGCCCAACCGGGTACTACGGCGATAACCACTTTAGGCATAAAACGTATCAGCCGTTGTACC
>CAYNUM010000101.1:0-7178 GCA_964400025.1 uncultured Croceivirga sp. | reverse complement strand
AACATCGGTACCCGGAATGGGAGCTCCTCCAGTTAAGTCATCGGCGACCTCCCACCCAGGTAGGCCGGCATTCCATTTAATTATTTGTCCGTCTGCAGCTCCTACATCGCCTAAATTATTTAAAACCACTGCTCCAGCTTGTAGTGCATTAGTCGACACTACCCCAGTTCCAAATTGCGCCTCTTGTATCGCACCATTAGGTATTGAGACAACATATGGATCACCCCCAGTGCCAGCACCAGATACCGAAATTGGTGCAGTTCCATTAATTGAGGTTCCACCTCCTGGCAGGCTTTGCCAGCTTAAGCTACCAGCCCCATCTGTGGTCAGAACATCGCCATCATCAGCAGCACTGTCATCAGGTATCAAGTTAGCTAAATCCAAGTCAGTTGCGAATGTGTCCAATCCAATTATCACATTATCTTGATTTGGTATTACAAGTGTAAGGGTCTCCCCAGTGACTGAACCTGAGTCTACGAAATCATTGGTATCCGTTCCACCTCCAGGGAGTGGGTCTACCCAAAGTACATTTCCATCACCAGTAGAGCTTAAAACTTGACCAGAATCTCCAGTTTGTTGATCTCTATCTATTAGAACGCCATTTAGTTCCAGGCTTTCATCGATAAGAACAGTATTATCAATACCGTTGTTGAAAATTAACATTGCTCTCGCCGATCCAATCGAAAAGCCAATTTGATTTTCATTTTCACGGTACATTCCTGTATCAGTGTCATCACCGGTAGAAAAACCATATGAAGGTTGGCCGGCACTTCCTGAACTCGCTGCAAATCCGTTTCTCGCTTGTATTTGGCCATCCACATCCAATTTGCTTTGCGGAGCTCCTGGTAAATTGCCTATTCCAATACTGCCAGCTCCCCCAAAAACAAGATTGTTTCCAGCGAGATCATGGGTTCTGTCAAGATTTAGTGTTAAATTGTTTTCGGCAAAATTTGTGTCTACTCCACTAGAATCGAACAATTCTGCCAATGCACCTTCTACATTGGTAGCTGTAAAATTGTCATCGGCATCGATAATCGGCACTGCTGGGGCATCCTGCGTATCCGTGTTATCAAGAAAAGCCGTCAAATCTATTGGTGTGCCTCCGTCTTCTAAAGTGAGCAGGTTTCCTGGCTCTAAGGTCAGTTGTTGTTCGTCGGTATCAACGACGGCTGATCCTGCTAATTCTGCCAAAGCCCCTTCCACATCAACGGCAGTAAAATTATCATCAGTATCAGTTATTGGAACCGCTGAGGCGTCCTGTGCATCAGTATTGTCTAGAAAGGCTGTCATGTCTATTGGTGTACCTCCATCTTCTAAAGTAAGTAAGTTGCCGGCTTCTAGTGTAAGTTGTTGTTCGTCAGTGTCAACAACTGCAGAGCCGGCCAGCTCTGCCAGGGCACCTTCAACATTCGTCGCGGTGAAGTTATCATCAGTATCGGTAATAGGAACAGCCAAAGCGTTTTGAGCATCAGTATTGTCTAGGAAGGGAGCTAGGTCAACTTGATTCCCAATGGTTGCGGGGTTGGTTAAAGTCAAAATACTACCTGCTAGGTTGAGGTCCTGTAATTCATCGATTGGATTTCCACCACCATCTATGACTATGGCATCAACTTCATCTTTCAATTCTTGAATCGCATTTTGGGTGTCAATTGCTCCAATCGACAAATAAGGCGTGAAGGGAACTTCAGATGCATTCTGGTTGTCCTCCCCAGCTAGAATAGGGGTTAAATCCACCCCAGTACCTCCAGAAATATTCAGATTATTTCCGACAAGACTTAGATTTTGTGCGTCGGTATTATCCAAGAAAGGTGATAAATCAATAGGGGCACCTCCGTCCTCTAGCGTCAGCTGGTTTGCTGCCAAGGTCAATTGTTGATTATCAGTACCAACTCCACCCAATGTTGCTAAAGAGACAGTTCCCGTAAAACCAGTACCAGTGGCTGTAAAATTTAAATCGGTACCATCCAATTCTACCAATGTTATGGCACCATCGGCGCCACCACCTGCTCCAGCAACTGCATTATCAACATACTCTTTTGTAGCAGCGTCAAAATCAAGGTTTGGTGACCCCAAATCTGTAATTGTGAAACCTCCGGCGCTATTGTTTTCTGTCAATACTTCCTCCAAGTTTTGATCATCGGTACCAGAATCGCCAAATGCGCTGATATCGACCCGTCGTATCACACCACCTTCGGTGAGTACCAATTCTGAGGTAACCGCATCCAATTCAAAGGCGGTCACCCGCTCGTTGTCGGGGTCGAAATCATTATCATCCAGTAAATGATCGGCCAGTTGTTGAGAAGTATTGGCCAGTGTTGCCTGTAATAAGCTATCATCATAAAAGGCACCGTTATCGTCAATGATTGAGTTGTTCGGATTTGCGCTAATCAATTGGGCGCTCGTTATGTAGCCAGCATCGTTGGTGAAATCATTAAGTGTAACCTGGCTATAGTCAATCTCGAGATCGGCAACCGTATTATCTTGTAACTCCTCCTGACCTACTGAATTTGGTGCCAGTTTGTTCGCGGTAATCGAATTGTCTTGTAAATCAATTCCATTGATACTGCTGTCAACGATATTTTCTCCGGTAATCTCACTTACCTCAAAGTTGAAATTGTTATCATTTTGGGTGATAACTATAGTCTCATTGAAGTTAATAATTGGGTCGGTCGTAAATGTTTGCTCAATCGCCCCATCTAAAGTGACACCGATACTATTTCCATCACTATCGGTCAAAATGAGCTCTGACCCATTTAGTTCGAGACTCACATTGGTCGTATTCTCACAGAGATTATTCCATAAATTTCCATCGTAGTAAAAAACACAACCTTCATCAGTGTTGTAGACCAAAGCGCCTCTCAAAGGAGCCATGTTCACCATTTGTGTATTGCTCATTCTTGTAACAACCAAAGCCCTTGAACCGCTCTCCAATTCGAGCAAAGAAAAAGGATCGATAGCTTGGGGGTTTTCTCCGATTTTTACTTGGGCATGTAGAGTGATAAAACTTGTTAAAAAAAACAAGCATACGAAAGTCAGCGTTCTCATAGTGTAAGACAATTTATCGTAGGTTACCAGATTGGCAAAAATAGCTTTCTTCGTCTATCTAACTAATTTTATACGTCAAAATGCGAGGGTGTTAGGTAAACGGAGAACAAAGCTCAGAAAGTGAGGTTTTTAGGCCGATAGACTATTTTTGTTTGAGAATTAACAAAAGTTTACGAACCCCCATTTTTATTTATGGGTAACATAGGTTTTCTTTAACCACCAATACACAATTTTCATGGGCAGATTATTTTCTTTTTTTCTTCTTTTTTTCTGTACCATAATCGGGTTTGCTCAGGAGAATTCAAGACAGTGGCTAAGGGGGCAGGTGTTGTATCGCGGTAGCAACGTCATCAATGAAAATGTCATCAATACCAATACACAAATTGCAACCATTACCGATGAAGATGGACGGTTCATGATTCAGGTAAAAGAGGGGGACCAATTGGTGTTTACGGCCGTCAATTATCAACTGGAGATTATCAAAATCACCAATGAAATTTTAAGTAAAAATCGCTTGGTGGTGGAGGTTAATGAAAAAGTGACAGAGCTGGATGAAGTTGTCGTCTCTCCCGAAAATCAAGAGAAGTTTCTTGAGGTCAAGAATGAAAAATTCAAAGGTTTTGAATACGAAATTGATAGAAGTACTGAAGTGCAAAACATTGCGGAAGCCTCGCACAATGAACGTATTGAAGGTCAATTGAACTTTGTGAACATTTTCAAGGCGATTTTTCAGTCTCGTAATCAAGATACGGGTGAAACGATTGAATTGAAGGTCAGCGACGTATTGCGTCAAGTATATGATGACGAGTTCTTTGTGGTTGATTTAGCCCTGCCACAAGAAGAAATAGATGCCTTTTTGATTTACTGTGATGACAAAATACCCTCGCAATCACTCTTGAAAAAAGAAAATGAATTTCAACTTATTGACTTCTTGGTCACCCAAAGCAAACACTTCAAGGCTGATACAAAATAGGGCGTCGTTTCTTTTCGTTTTTCTTTTATTTACGACTTTGACATCTGCCCAACAGTCTTCTAAAATATTACAGGGCAAGGTAGTCGCTCCTAGTAAGGATGTTACTGGTGTCACCATACAAAACATCACTACTGAACGTGCTACCATTACTGATTTTGAAGGGAATTTCTCCGTTAGGGTAAAGATCGGCGATACATTGGTTTTTTCTGCTGTACAGCTTAAACGCAAGGTTTTACCCATTACCCAAGTGCTTTATGACAGTCCATTTATTCAAGTTCCGATGGAAGAGTTTGTGAATGAACTGCGTCAGGTGACCGTACAGCCTTTCGGACTTTCTGGTGATATACAAAAAGACTTGACCGGACTTCAATTGGAAAAAGATGTAAGTGCGGAAGCTTTGGGTTTGCCAAATGCCGATGTGCGAATTATTACGCAAAGTGAGCGCAAGTTGCAAGAAGCCTCTAAAGGTATGTATAGCTTACGTGCACCACTTGCTGTTAACATCAATCCCATTATAAATGCAATAACGGGTAGAACCAAAATGTTGAAGAATAGGGTAAAGGTTGACAAGACCTATTCGAGAACACGGCGGGTTCAAGAAAGCTATGCCGACTCTATTTTTCAAGTTGATTTGAAAATTCCCAAACAGAAAGTAGATGATTTTATGTACTTCTGCGAGGTTGATGAAGAGTTTCAGCAACTGGTATCATTGGGAGATCAATTGAAGCTTTGGGAATATTTTATCAATAAAAGCGCTACATATCGCAAGAACAATGGTCTTGATTAAATTTGTAAGCTTGAACGAAGGATATTTCTAATCTTGGCACATCCTTTGTTTCATTAAAATCTAGATAGAGAAGATGAAAAAATACTTAGTCCTTTTCGTATTGCCCTTATTGGCCTTTTCAATGGCACATAAGTTTTACATCAGCGTTACCAATGTCAATTATTCAGAGAAAGACAAAGCGTTTCAAATCACCACTCGAATATTCATTGATGATTTTAATGAGGTGCTAAAAGAACGGTATGGTATTGAGGCGAACTTGGCGACTGAAGAAGAGGCAACCATTGCCGACGATTATATTGAAAAGTACATCAGGACCAAATTGGTGATTTCAATTGATGAAAATGTGGTCGATTATACTTTTTTAGGCAAGAAATACGACAACGATGTGGTATTGTGCTACATCGAACTACCAGAGGTCGATATTGACCAAATGAAGAAAATGGAAATTGAAAATGAAATACTGACCGATCTTTATGACGATCAGAAGAATGTGGTACATGTAAAATGGAAGGGGGAAAAGAAGAGTTTCGTGCTTATTAAATCCAATGCTAAAGGAATGTTAAACTTATAACATAGTCAAGGCATACCGTCATAAAACAGTATTTTTCCAAATCGTAAAAATCAATTGAAAATGAATAAAATCAAGTATTGTTTTGTCTCAATGCTTTTCCTGTTTGCAGCCGTTGGTTTTGCTCAGGAAGCTGAAGAAAAAGAAGAACGTGAACCTGGACACTTGAACCAAAGTAAGTTTAGACAAATGTATCAGGAGTTTTCTACCCCGAATACTTATCGTTCTGCATCTGGGGCGCCAGGTCCCGATTATTACCAGCAACAGGCGGACTATAAAATGAATATCACCCTGGATGATAAAAACGCAAAACTTTATGGTGAAGAAACCATCACATATTACAATAATTCTCCTGACAATTTAGAATTTCTTTGGGTGCAATTGGATCAAAACGTAAGGGCTAAAGATTCAAAATCTCCACAACGCAACGGGGGTGGAGTACCCCTGGCGTATCGTTCTAGTAGTTTTGCTGGTGAATATTTGACCGAACCTTTTGATGGAGGGTTTAATATTGACTGGGTTAAGGATGCTTCTGGTAATTCTTTATCATACACCATTAACCAGACCATGATGCGTATTAATATTCCCAAAACCTTAAAAAGTGGGGAAAGCATGTCATTTTCCATTAAATGGTGGTACAATATAAATGATAGACCAAACGATGGCGGCCGTTCGGGATATGAATATTATCCTGAAGATG
The DNA here is from genome assembly GCA_964400025.1 of uncultured Croceivirga sp. Taxonomy (GTDB): domain Bacteria; phylum Bacteroidota; class Bacteroidia; order Flavobacteriales; family Flavobacteriaceae; genus Croceivirga. The sequence continues at coordinate 1,105 of CAYNUM010000101.1, read as the reverse complement.
GCAATAGAGACTATACCATTGCTCAATTCTTTCCAAGAATGGCGGTTTACTCTGATGTGGAAGGTTGGCAGAACCATCAGTTTTGGGGAAGTGGTGAATTTGCATTGACTTTCGGAAACTATGAAGTGGATATTACAGTTCCTGCCGATCATATAGTTGACACAGGTGTACTTCAGAACAGAAAGGAAGTGTACACAAAAGACATGATGAAACGGTATGAGCAGGCTAAGAAATCCTACGATAAACCTGTCATTATTGTAACTCAAGAAGAAGCAACTGCAAAAGAGTCTTCATTTTCTGAGAAAACGAAGACTTGGAAATTTAAGACAGAGGCCTCAGCACCTGTGCGTGACTTCGCTTTTGCTTCCTCAAGAAAATATATTATGGATGCACAGGCCGTAAAAATGGGCAATCGTGATGTCATGGCGGTTTCATTATATCCTAAAGAAGGTAATCCACTTTGGGAAGAATACTCAACGAAAGCAGTAGTTCAAACCCTGCAAACATATTCTAAATTCACTTTTGATTACCCCTACAATAAAGCAATTTCGGTCAGTGCGAAAAGTATTGGAATGGAATATCCAATGATATGTTTCAACTTTGGCCGGCCAAACCCTGATGGTACAGTTTCTGATAGGACGAAGTACGGTATGATCAGTGTAATCATTCACGAAGTAGGGCATAACTATTTTCCGATGATCGTGAACTCCGATGAACGTCAGTGGGGATGGATGGATGAAGGTTTGGATACCTTTATGCAATATTTGACTGAGCAAGAGTTTGGAGAGAATTTTCCGGAAGCGGTTGCACCGAACGAGAAATATCCATCAAGAAGAGGTGATCCGGCAAAAATTGTTCCCTACATGGCAGGTGAGCAAGACGTTATCGCTCCTATCATGTCAAATCCAGAAAATGTGTATCAGTTGGGCTCAAATGCTTATGCAAAGCCAGCGACTGCATTAAACATTCTTCGCGAAACTGTAATGGGTAAGGAATTGTTTGACCATGCTTTTAAAACTTATGCACAGCGATGGATGTTCAAGCATCCTACCCCAGAGGATTTCTTCCGTACCATGGAAGATGCTTCGGCAGTTGATCTGGATTG
>CAYNUM010000100.1:0-7180 GCA_964400025.1 uncultured Croceivirga sp. | reverse complement strand
CAGCAGTCTCTTCTTGTGCAAAGAGTAGTCCGACCATACCAAAAAGAATCAAGCTACACGCCCTATTCCTTATTCCCATATATTTCAAATTCATTTTTCTTGATCGCTTCATCCAAAACATCATTTTCTAATTTTCGCATTTGTTCCAAACGCCTTCGATTAAGTATTATCTGCCTGATATTAGGCTCTATATATCCCAGAGGGGCTACATCGTTAATTTCCAAGACATTGGTAACCTTGCCCAAATATACCCCCAAGGAATCCTGCAATTCAAAAAATTGTGATTTCTTTAAGTACCTATCCTGGTTGGTATAATCCAATACCGGCATCTCTTTCATCACCCGGTTTGCATCAACCCAAATGGAATCATTCAAATGTAATTTATTGAACTGTACTGCAATTGAATCCAAAAATCTTTTGTCTTCATTGGTGTAAGACTTGAGCTTTTCTACGACTTCATCTTTATTCAAAAATTGTAAAGGCAGTACTGCAAAACGCAATTGTACCAGCTTCTCAGTAAGTTTGAAATTTTCTTGTCGAGTCTTGTAAAACTCCATCAATTCTGACTGACTAACTAAGGTGTCCTGCGATTTTTGAACCAAAGCTTCCAAATAAGCTTTAGTATAAAGGTCAGCCTTGTAATCAGAAACCAATCTATCAAACTCAGCAAGTTTTTCCTCTGGAAGATTGATTTTTGATTTGGAGAGCAGTAGTTGTTTAGACGCCCATTTATTGATATAGTTTACCACAAAGACCGCACTGTCTTGCGGAGACATTTCATCTGACAACAAAGAGGTTATATTGTCCTCATAGAGATAAGATTCACCAACTCTGGCCAACACTTTTCTGTCATCTTTTCCATTAAAAAGACCATCACAAGAAATAACAAGTATCCCACAAATAATGGCTACAAGGTAGGGTATGGTATTTTTTGAAAAATACATCCCGCAAAAATAACAATTACTTACAGGGAGGCAAGTTGAAGCCTTAGGCTTAACAGAATTTTTGCGCATGCTTCTAAATCAATATCTTAGTGCGACAACCAAAACCAACAAATATGAAGTACACCACCGAAGTTTTAATCGATTTACCACGGGAAGAATTCATAAAGAAACTTGATAATTCTGATAACATGAAACATTGGATGCGTGGTCTTGTATCCTACGAGCACTTATCGGATAATCCCGGTACGGAAGGAGCCCAAATGAACATGGAATTTCAAATGGGAAAACGTAATATGAAAATGGTGGAAACCATCATCAAAAAGAATCTACCAGATGAGTTTCATATGACCTACGATACCAAAGGCGTGCACAACATCCAAAAGAACTATTTCAAAGAAGAGGGAGGAAAAACGCGTTGGATTTCAGAAAGTGAATTTCAATTTGAGGGTTTTGGCATGAAGGTAATGGCATTCTTAATGCCTGGTGCTTTCAAAAAACAATCTAAAAAATATGCCGATGATTTTAAGAACTTTGCAGAAAAGGGAATTTCAGTTTTAGACACATAACTCATGAACGCAGAACTACTCGACAGAAAAATCAAACTGATTTGGGATTTTAGGGGCCCTGCCGCCAAGAAGACGGCCGAACACTATGTTATTCATCTTAAGGAGTATATCTTCAATGAAGAACTAAAATATGATATCGTCAATAGCAAGGATATCAACGAAATGCATAGTCTGGTCTATTTGGTGGTGGCGGAGTTCGAAATGCCCCAGGTTAGGGACGATTTAAGACCACATCGCGGAGAAGTTTATATTGATGATACCTTATAACTATGAAAGCGGTCAAATTCATTTTTTTTGCATTTTTGGTTTTTTCGTGTGCCGAAAAACCTTCCTTTGATAATGCGCTTGAAGCTGCTTTGGCTTCTAATGATGGACGTATTCGAAGGGTTTTGGATAGCCTGGAAAACCATGAGGTTCAAATTCGTTTTACCCAAATTGATCGTTCGAACGATGGTCTTGTATTCACCGATCATGATTTTCAGGTTGATTCAAATACATATTTCTATCCAGCGAGCACCGCCAAATTTCCAGCAGCAGTAGCCACATTGGAAAAATTGAACGAGTTGGATTCCTTAAACCGGAACACCCGCTTTTATATTGAAGGTGATTCTATAGAGACTACATTTGCTAGGGCCATTGAAGAAATTTTTGCTGTGAGTGATAATGCCGCCAATAATCGTTTGGTCGAATTCTTGGGGTTTGATGACCTTAACACAAGAATTGAAAAAACAGGAGCTGCCCCCATTAGAATAGCGCATCGACTGTCTACTTCCAATGCAGACGATGTCACCACCAAATCATTGGTAATTTATCAAAATGATAGTAGTACAGTGATATCCAATCCCATTGTAAACAGTTCGTTGCAGGCCTTGCAACTAAAGAATATTGAAAAGGGAATAGGCTTTTATGCCGACGATTCGTTACATCAAGAGCCGTTCAATTTTGCTTTAAAAAATTACTATCCCCTACCAACACAGCACGGGGTATTAAAACGAGTCGTCTTTCCGGAAGAATTTTCAGAAGAGCAACGCTTCAATCTGTCAAATGAGCAACATGAATTCCTTTTAAAAGCAATGTCAGATCTGCCCTACGAAACGGGTTACAACAGAGAGGAATACTACGATGGCTACGTTAAGTTTTTTATGTTCGGCGATTCAGAAGCTCCTATTCCCAAACACATAAAAATTTACAACAAAGTGGGCTATGCTTATGGAACACTTACAGATTGTGCTTACATCAAAGACACAAAAAACAAAATTGACTTCATGTTGACCGCTACCATTTTGGTGAACAAAGATGGTATTTTCAATGACGACAATTATGAATATGATGAGGTCGGCATACCATTTTTGGCACAGCTGGGACGAGAAATATATGACTACGAACTTCAGAGAACACGATAATGGAATTCACCTTTGATCAGTTTACCAAGAAAATTCATATTAAAGCCCCCGTTGAGAAGTTATATTCGTTTTTTGCTACAAGGGACGGAATAACACAATGGTTTTTAAGCAATGCGACTTATACCTCAAGCGAAGGAGAACAAAGGGACCTAAGGGAAAGCATTCAAAAAGGGGACCACTATGTTTGGGAATGGCACAATTGGAATGGAAAGGAAGAAGGCCTAATTCTACAGGCTAATGATTCTGATTTTATTGAGTTCACCTTTGGAAACGATGCTTGTAAAGTTTCCATTCATTTAGAAGAAGCGACCGAAAGTACTTTGCTCACATTAAGACAATATGAAATGGCAACTGATGAAGAAACTAAAATGAATCTTTATAATGGCTGCAGTTGCGGATGGACTTTTTGGTTGGCAAACCTAAAGGCGTATGTTGAACATGGCGTGTTGCTCAACGAAAGAGATGTTGACCTGACCGATATTCCACAGGCAGGTCACATTTTTGTAAATATGTAAAAAGCATCGCCTTTCGACGATGCTTTCCCATCAACCAACAAACACCAATCAAGCACCTATTTGGGCATCACTACATCTTCAATGATATGGATTACACCATTTGAGGCCATAACATCAGTTTTGGCAATTTTACTGTAATTGCCATTCGCGTCCTTTAAGTAGATTCCACCATTTTTACTGACCGCTGTTAACTTTCCGCCCTGTAGCGTTGTTAATTCAGCCTTACCATTACCCCCTTTAAGCGCAGCTGCCACGTCTGAGGCTGCCAACTTATCAGCAACAACGTGGTAGGTCAAAATCGCAGATAACTTCTCTTTATTGGCTGGCTCCAATAAGGCGTTTAACGTCGCCTTATCGATTTTTGCGAATCCTGAGTTTACAGGGGCAAAAACGGTAAAGGGTCCATCACCTTGAAGGGCACCCACCAAGTCTGCAGCTTTTAAAGCAGCGACCAAAGTGGAGAAATCATCTACCGAAACCGCTATATCGACTATATTTTGTGCCTTTTGTGCTTTGGAGGTTTGCATCACTCCTAGTATTGCAATTGTTGTAAGAATAAAAACTAACTTTTTCATTTTGTTTAATTGTTTTAATGAATAAAAAATTTTGTGCGCGCTTGTGTTCGTAATTACACCGGTATTTTCCTTTGGATGAGCAGCAATGCCTTTTTATCATATCTTTAACATCAATGCAACTTCACAATCTTGAGGACTCGGAAATCATTGCTAGAATTGTCAACAAAGACAAGAATGCCCTTTATCAATTGTACGATAAGTATTCCGGTGCGCTCTATGGGGTCATTTTGAGAATTTGTCAAAACGAATCTTTGGCTGAAGACATTTTACAGGAGACCTTCATCAAAATCTGGGAGAAAATTCACACCTATGATGCCGAAAAGGGAAAATTTTACACCTGGTCGTATAGAATTGCAAAAAACACAGCACTAAATGCGGTAAGAAACACAGACGACCTCATCCAAAAAGATGATTTAAGTGTAGTTAAAGATGTAACCTCAGAGCAAATTGAAATCGACCTAAAACAATTATATGGCGCCATAAGTCAATTGGAGCCCCATCACCGAGAAGCAATTTCCTTGGTTTATTTCAGGGGCTATACCCATAGAGAGGCGTATGAAGAAATGGGGGTTCCGTTGGGTACGTTCAAAAGTTATGTTAGGCAGGCAGTTCAATTACTTCGAGAAAATTATAAGATTGGTGTGGTTCTGATATTTTGGTTAATGGAAGTGGTAAAATGATGGAAAAGGAATACATTTTAAAGGAAGGTTTATTAGAAAAATACTTATTGGATGAGCTGAATCCAGATGAAGCAAAGACCATAGAATTGGCGCTGTCGAAAGATTCAGATTTGCAGCGTCAGTTTCATCAGTTGGAGGCTGACTTTGAACGTATGGCCTTTGAAAATGAGATTGCCCCTCCAGAACATATAAAAGAAAATTTAAAAAACAGCTTGGAATCGCCTAAGGTAAAAAGCATACCCAACAATTGGCTTTGGGCAGCCGCCAGTTTGGCCGTCTTGTTTTTGTTGACCACCTTTTGGATGTACTCAAAATGGCAGGCGACCAAAACGGAATTGAATGTTTTGCAAAACCAATCTGTGCAATTGGAGGAACGATTGAACGTACTTGAAGAGAATTATCAGCTGACCAATAATCGACTTCAAATTATCAATAGCCCAAGCACCATACCTTTCGTACTTAAGGGCAATAGGTTGCGACCAAACTCAAGGGCCGTGGCTTTTGTAAACCATGACAATAAGTTAGTCGTGGTCAATCCGAAAGGGCTTCCTGAATTGCCGCAAGATCAAACCTATCAAATGTGGAGTGACGTTGATGGGGTAATGATTGATATGGGAATACTGCCTACAAATAAAGATTTGGTCACCTTGAAATATATCGATAAGGCCGAATCATTAAATATTACCATTGAACCCGCAGGAGGTAATGACCATCCGACCGTCGAGCAACTAATTTCCTATGTGACCCTTTGAATTCAATCGCGTCAAAAGCACATTTTATCTCATTTGGCCCTAGCCTTTTAGTTGCCATACTCAACCAAATCATATCGAAACCATTGATTTGCAAAGCCTTAAAGATTTCTCTTTTGTTGTGCTTTATAATTTCTTAATTTTTTACCTTAAATCATATCTTTTTTGGCTTTAACCATAACTACCGAATACCTACAAAAACTATTTCCAGAGGGCCACTTAAAAACGTACCAGAAAAACTATGTCATTTGCGATACCCATAGGGAGGTTCAACAGTTTAGATGGCTTATCGATGGTTCAATGGACTACTTTATTTCGCTGGAACATCCAGAAAATGAAGTGTTGGTCTGCCAGATTTCAGAACCCTATAGCACTCTTGGTTTTAGTGGTTTAAATCCACCAGGGCGCTACACCTATAAAGCGGTCGTTTCTTCAGAGGATTCAAAATTCTATGAAGTACCCATTTCAATCTTGAAGAAACGGCTAAAAAAAGACGAAAACAATGCGTTGTTAATAGCCATTGCTGCAAAGCTCTATGGTCAGTTACGAGTTGCCCTAATTAAGCAAACCGAATTGTTACAACCAGTACGTTTCAATCCACTGATTGAGGATCGCGAATTCTTTATGTCGCCTCAAAACGATATATCAGAAATCATTCAAACCATGCGATGCTCCCCGTTTTTGGACCAATTTTCCGAAGACCAACTTTCCAAAATGGCCACCATCACCGAACGCCGGGAATATGAACCCTTAGAAGTACTCTATGTTCAAGATCGGCCAACCAATGGTTTTTATATTCTGATAGAGGGTGAAGTGAACATTAAGCGTGTTGAAGGAAATATTGAAATTCAACAGCGTGCAATACACGACCCCGGTTTCATATTTGGATGGTCATGTATTCTGGGTAAAAAGGATGTCTGTAATGCAATGACGACACACAAAACCGCGGTTTATTTCATTGCGTACCACGACTTACAGGAATTATTTGGCAAAGACATCGATTTCGAAAGACAGTTTTTCAAAAGATTAATTTGGCTGATTACCAATCAAATGAACGCTGCATTATTACGCTATGCTGCGTTATTGGGCAAACATAGCCTACAAGCCGTTTTTCAACTGATTGAAAACAATAAATCAAGACTACCGCTCACCTCAGATTTACACCAGGTCGCCCATCTTTTGAAAAATACGAATACCAAGGAAATTGCCTATACCAGTTTAAAGTATCTCTTACAAAGCGGCACTTCGTTGGAAAGGCATATTGCATCACTAAGTTTAGAACTTCTCAAAGACGATCAGGCAGAACTTAGGTTTATAAAAGGGCTACAACATGTTTATAAAAGTGTGGCCAATAGCCCTTTAGAGAATCCTGCGGAAATAAGAAAGGAATGCGCCAAAGCCACAAAAAAACTATTTGAACAACTCAATGTTCACATTGAAGGGTGGGAAAACCTTCCAGAAGAAGGAGGTAATATTTTTATTTACAACCATCTGGTCAATGATTTGGCGTATACCCTGAACAATAATTTTCAAATCACGCTGGATTCTCACTTCATCAGTGCCCTTATTTTGGATGAAAAGTACGATGAGCCAGGTATTAGAACCGTTCGTATAGGTCGTGGTCAAGAATACGGGCACCAGAACTATTACAACAAATTGGGGCACATCAACGTATACACCAAAGAATCGGAGGTGACCTCAAAAACGAATCAAAACCAATCCAGAAGTATTTTTTATAACAAAGCCGA
>CAYNUM010000099.1:0-7310 GCA_964400025.1 uncultured Croceivirga sp. | reverse complement strand
ACTGGGCATTCACCTCAAAAACATCCAAATGCGCCAGAGCAATAATAGCCCATAGAATGGCCATCATGGCCAGCGCCGGAATCAGCTTATCTATTTTCAGGTTATGTTCTAGGGTGATAGCCAGGTAACCGGCCAAAAAGACAATGATGATAATAGTTTCCATTATTTGTAGTTGGTTTAGGAGCTGTTAGTACTTCTAATTGGCCATATGTTAAAAGACCACTAAAAATCTTGTAAGCTAAATATAAGGATTGCCCTTAGAATCTCCCAAAGCACAAGTATTTTTTTTGGATTGATAATTTTCTTGCATTCATTTGATTTTATTTAAAAAATCGTATTCAACTCGTATCTTTGCCGTGTTTTTTTAACTATTCTTCAATAGCTATGAATTTTTCACTTACCGAAGAGCAGCTAATGATTCAACAGGCTGCTAAAGATTTCGCTCAAAATGAATTGTTACCAGGTGTAATCGAAAGAGATGATGCCCAAGAATTTCCGAAAGAACAGGTCAGAAAAATGGGGGAACTCGGTTTTATGGGCATGATGGTCAATGAAAAATACAATGGTAGTGGATTGGATACCCTCTCCTACGTTTTGGTTATGGAAGAACTTTCCAAAATAGATGCTTCATCATCGGTGATAGTTTCTGTAAATAATTCCCTGGTTTGCTGGGGTTTAGAGACTTTTGGAACGGAAGAACAAAAGCAAAAATATTTGACCAAACTAGCTACAGGAGAAATTATTGGCGCCTTCTGTCTTTCAGAACCCGAAGCAGGAAGTGACGCGACCTCTCAAAAAACCACAGCCAAGGACATGGGTGACCATTATATTTTAAATGGTACGAAGAATTGGATTACGAATGGAGGAACGGCCGAAGTTTATTTGGTAATAGCCCAAACCGATGTCGACAAAGGTCATCGTGGAATAAATGCACTGATTGTTGAAAAGGGCATGGAAGGTTTTGAAATAGGTCCTAAAGAAAATAAATTAGGTATTCGAGGTAGTGACACGCACTCCTTAATCTTCAATGATGTCAAGGTACCTAAGGAGAATAGAATCGGTGAGGACGGCTTTGGATTCAAATTTGCCATGAAAACGCTTGCTGGAGGAAGAATAGGTATTGCAGCCCAGGCATTGGGTATTGCAGCTGGCGCTTATGAATTGGCGTTGAAATACTCCAAGGAACGTAAGGCCTTCGGAACAGAAATAGCCAATCATCAGGCCATTGCCTTCAAATTGGCCGATATGCACACCAAAATTCAAGCGGCCAGAAATCTGGTGTATCAATCTGCCATAGATAAAGACAATGGTGACAATTACGATTTATCAGGTGCAATGGCAAAGCTCTATGCTGCGGAAACGGCTATGGAAGTCAGCGTTGAGGCCGTTCAAATTCACGGAGGAAATGGCTTTGTCAAGGACTACCATGTGGAGCGTCTCATGCGTGACGCCAAAATCACCCAGATTTATGAGGGAACCTCAGAGATACAAAAAATTGTAATCTCACGAAGTATTCTTAGGGACTAACCTCACTTCATTTAGCACCCAACTCCCAAACAACAAATAAATAATCAATGACCACCCCTAAAATTTTAGGGGTGGTCATCTTATTCTGGTAAAGTTCAATATTTCAACCTTTGAACTCATAGGGCAATCAAATTTTTCACATTGCGATTTTAGGGATTGTCAAAATGGACTTTACATTATTTTAACATTGCATAATTTGCAATGGATTTTTGCCTACCCTACAATTCTTATTTCATTTAGCTAATATCACTGAACAAAATTCAACCATTATGATATTTTTGAGAAAATGCCATGATGATGAGATTAGAAAAACAAGGACTTTATTTGCCGGAATTTGAACATGACAATTGTGGAGCAGGATTCATTTGCAGCCTTCAAGGGAAAAAGTCAAATGACATAATTCATAAAGCCCTCGAGATATTAGACAAGCTAGAACATCGTGGTGCGGTGAGCGCAGATGGTAAAACTGGAGATGGTGCTGGTATTCTAATCGATATCCCACACGATTTTTTTAAAAGTACATGCACGTTTGAGCTTCCAGAAGCAGGAGAGTATGCCACGGGCAACGTATTCTTACCAAAAAAAGACAATCAACGACAATTCTGTCAAGAGGTATTTCAAAAGAATATCAAAAAACAAGGCCTTGAACTTTTGGGATGGCGAGATGTACCGGTTAATAAATCAGTACCTGGAAGAATTGCTGCAGAGACTGAACCCTTTGTTCGACAAATTTTTATTGGAAAAGGAACAATTAAGGACAATTTTCAGTTCAAATTAAGACTATTCATTGCTAGAAAAGCTACAGAACACGAAATCAATGCCTCAAAATTATCTCAGAGTCCATTTTTTTATGTGCCCAGTCTATCGCAAAAAATCATCATTTTCAAGGGACTTTTGATGCCTGAAGATATCAGTCGTTATTACGAAGATCTTCTAGACCCAAGGGTAGTTACCAGACTAGCTTTGGTACATCAGCGATTTTCTACCAACACCTTCCCTACTTGGGATTTGGCGCAACCTTTCCGGTACATGTGCCACAATGGCGAAATCAATACGCTACGCGGTAATGTAGCACGAATGCGTTCGCGTGAAGAGTTATTAAAAAGTGAATTGTTCGGCGAAGAAATAAAGAACATACTTCCGGTGGTACTACCTGGCAAGTCAGATTCTGCCTCTTTGGATATGGTCGTCGAACTCCTATTGATGACCGGTCGTTCGCTGCCAGAAGTAATGATGATGCTAGTTCCTGAAGCATGGGAGAAAAATGAAGAAATGTCTGAAACAAAACGGGCCTTCTATGAATATTATTCTTGTGTTATGGAACCCTGGGATGGTCCGGCTTCCATACCATTTACTGATGGCAGTTATATCGGAGCGGTATTAGACCGAAACGGGTTACGACCTTCTAGATATACCGTAACGAAAAATGGTTATGTCATCATGTCGTCCGAAACCGGTGTTGTGGATATCGAGCCAGAAAACATTGAATATCACGGTCGATTGGAGCCAGGAAAGATGTTTTTAGTAAATATGGAAGAGGGCCGTATCGTCAATGATGAAGAGATTAAAGAGGAGATTGCTAAAAAGCATCCATATCAAGAATGGATTTCCAATAATTTAATTTACCTAAAGGATATTCCTTACAATGAATGCCCAGTTTTCCTTGGGGAGTTTCCGTTGGAGACAAGAACAAACGCCTTCGGTTATACCCAAGAAGACATCAACACCATCATTATGCCGATGGCAAACTTGGGCAAAGAACCGATTGGTTCAATGGGCTCTGATACTCCAATTGCAGTATTATCAGAAAGGCCACAACTGCTTTACAATTATTTCAAACAGCTTTTCGCGCAAGTGACCAATCCTCCATTGGATGGTATTCGTGAAGAATTAATTTGCGATATCAGTCTGACGCTGGGTAGCGACCAAAATATTTTTGAGACCAACGAATTGCATTGTAGAAAGTTGAAGATTCAGAATCCGGTTATCTCAAAAGAAGATTTGGATAAAATTAAAAACCACGACAAGAGTCCGGATTATAAAGTAGTTTCAATTTCAACCTTGTATGAAATTTCTAAAGGTCATAATGGACTAGAGGAAGCTTTGAACAACATTTTGGATAAGGCCTCAAAAGCTGTCGATGAAGGCGCCAATATCATAATTCTTTCCGATAGAATGGTTAGTAAGGAAATGGCCCCAATTCCTGCATTACTTTCATGTTCCATGGTCAATAGTGGACTTAGAAAGCTAGGAAAACGTTCACGATTAAGTATCATCGTTGAATCTGCTGAACCAAGGGAAGTGCATCATTTTGCCTTGTTATTCGGTTTTGGTGCCAGTGCCATAAATCCCTATCTGGTTAATGAAATTATTGGTCAACAATTAAAAGAAAATGATTCCGTTGAGCTTACTTTTCAAGAAGCCATCAATAACTATAATAAAGCGGTTGGTAAGGGTATATTGAAAGTGATGAACAAAATTGGCATCAGTACCCTAAATTCTTATCGAGGTTCACAATTATTCGAGTGTATCGGAATTAATACAAAAGTGGTTGAGCGCTATTTTCCAAATACACCCACACGAATTCAAGGAATTGGTCTTTATGAAATTGAAAAGGAAATTGGCAAGAGACATCGAAAAGCTTTTGAATCGGAAGAAATCGCAGCCAACCTTGATTTGGAAATAGGTGGCGAATATCGCTGGAGAAGAGGCGGTGAAAAGCATATGTTCAATCCTCTGAGTATTGCTAAACTGCAGAAAGCTGTTCGGGGTAACGAACCAGATACCTATAAGGAATATTCGGAACTGGTCAATAAACAATCCAAAGCATTGATGACCATTCGAGGCCTATTCGAATTTTCCAATTATGACCCTATTCCCATTGAAGAGGTTGAACCATGGACCGAAATCGTAAAACGATTCAAGACGGGTGCAATGTCGTACGGTAGTATCAGTAAGGAAGCCCATGAGAATTTGGCCATTGCCATGAATCGAATCGGAGGAAAGAGCAATTCCGGTGAAGGAGGCGAGGATTCTGAACGTTTTTACAAAAATCAATCTGGTGATTGGCGCAATAGTGCAATCAAACAAGTGGCATCTGGTCGTTTTGGGGTCACCTCAAATTACCTAACGAATGCCCAAGAGATACAAATAAAAATGGCTCAGGGCGCTAAACCTGGAGAAGGTGGTCAGTTACCAGGCCCAAAGGTGAATCCTTCAATCGCCAAAACCAGAAATTCAACTCCCTATGTCGGGTTAATCTCGCCGCCACCGCATCATGATATCTACTCAATAGAAGACCTTTCGCAGTTGATTTACGATTTAAAATCAGCAAATCGTGAGGCACGGGTAAATGTAAAACTCGTTTCGGAGGTGGGTGTCGGTACCATCGCAGCAGGTGTTTCAAAAGCAAAGGCCGATGTTATCCTTATTTCAGGATACGACGGTGGTACGGGGGCATCTCCATTAACTTCGCTGAAACATGCGGGACTTCCTTGGGAGCTAGGTATTGCTGAAGCGCAACAGACCTTGGTCTTAAATGATTTAAGGAATAGAATACGCTTAGAATGTGACGGTCAGTTAAAAACAGGTCGAGACGTTGCAGTAGCTTGCCTGTTGGGAGCTGAAGAATTTGGTTTTGCCACAGCTCCATTGGTCGCCTCAGGATGTGTGATGATGCGGGTTTGTCACCTAAATACTTGCCCTGTAGGTATAGCTACCCAAAACCCTGAATTGCGCAAAAAATTTAAGGGCAAACCAGAACATGTGGTTAACTACATGTTTTTCGTAGCCCAAGAATTACGGGAAATCATGGCAAAACTTGGTTTCAGAACCGTGAACGAAATGGTCGGACAAGTCCACAAATTGGATAGAAAAAAGGCCATTGAACACTATAAAGCGGCCGGCATTGACCTTTCACCAATACTTTATAAGGTTGAAGTACCTGAAGACACCAAGTTCTACAATACTGAAAAACAGAGCCATGACGTGCACAAATCCATAGAATTTGAAATTATTGCCAAGGCCCACCCTGCCCTTTTTAGAAAGGAAAAAACGACCTTAGATTTTCCTATTAAAAACACTGATAGAGCTGTTGGAGCGATAATTAGTAATGAAGTTTCAAAAATTTATGGTGCTGATGGCCTGCCACAAAATACTTTACGTCTCAACTTCACGGGGTCAGCTGGTCAAAGCTTCGGTGCTTTTGCGACAAAAGGACTCACAATGGTCGTCAATGGTAATACCAACGACTATCTGGGTAAAGGTCTATCAGGGGCCAAATTGGTGATAAAGGTCCCTGAAAAAGCCACTATAGTTCCCGAAGAAAATATTATTACAGGTAATGTAACGCTTTACGGTGCAACCTCTGGAGAGGCCTATATTAATGGTAAAGCAGGTGAGCGCTTTTGTGTTCGCAACTCCGGTGCCAAGGCGGTAGTCGAAGGTATCGGGGATCATGGGTGCGAATACATGACTGGGGGCATTGCCGTAATCTTGGGAGAAATAGGTCGAAATTTTGGAGCTGGTATGAGCGGCGGTATCGCTTATATATTTGACGAATCGGAAAGCTTCAGAAAAAAGTGTAAAAATGAGACGCTTAATCTTCTTGAAGTGAAAGAAGACAAGGATGTTGAAGAATTGAAGGAATTGATTGAGAATCACTACAACGCTACCCAAAGTCCTTTGACTCAACGTATTTTGGAGGAATGGGAAAATTGTCTTCCAAAATTTATCAAGGTATTCCCTGAGGAATATCGACAAGCTTTGATTCGATTGGAAAAAGAAAAATTAGAAACTATTTAAGGAACTAGGATATGGGAAAAACTACAGGTTTTATGGAATATGAAAGAAAGGATGAGGCCTATATTCCGGTAAAAGATAGAATCAAAAATTATAAGGAGTTTACCAAACCTCTTAAGCAAGGTGAGCTTAAAGACCAAGGTGCCCGCTGCATGGATTGTGGAATACCCTTTTGCCACAGTGGATGTCCCCTTGGCAATATGATTCCTGATTTCAATGATGCAGTCTATCGAGGGAAATGGGAAAAGGCGACTAAAATTCTTCATGCGACGAATAACTTCCCAGAATTTACAGGACGATTATGCCCTGCTCCCTGCGAAGAAGCTTGTGTCTTAGGAATTAATGAAGACCCGGTTTCGATTGAAAACATTGAAAAAAACATTGTAGAAACCGCATTCAAAAATGGTTGGATACAGGCCAATCCTCCTTCGAAAAGAACAGGTAAAAAAGTTGCCGTGGTAGGTTCAGGACCGGCAGGTCTGGCAACAGCACAACAATTAAATCGTGCTGGCCATCACGTTACTGTTTTTGAACGGGATGAGAAAATCGGCGGCCTACTGCGATTTGGTATCCCTGATTTTAAAATGGAAAAACAAATCATCGATAGAAGACTAGCTGTTTTAAAAGAAGAGGGCATTGAATTTAAAACTGGAGTTCACGTTGGTGTAGATATTCCAGCAGAACAACTGAAATCCAAATTCGATGCTATAGTACTTTGCGGTGGAGCCACAGTTCGTCGAAAATTGCCCATTCCTGGGGCAGACTTAAACGGAGTCGTTCAAGCCATGGATTTTCTTCCCCAGAACAATAGAAGGGTAGCTGGTGAAAAGGACTTTTCAAATCCCTTGCTTGCCTCCGATAAAGACGTCGTTGTAATTGGTGGTGGTGACACAGGATCTGACTGCATAGGAACTTCCATTCGACATGGCGCTAACTCGGTAACCAATTTTGAAATTATGCCAATGGCTACTAACATGCCGAGA
>CAYNUM010000098.1:0-7330 GCA_964400025.1 uncultured Croceivirga sp. | reverse complement strand
ACCTGCATCGAAATCTTGTCTTCGCCAATTCGGTTCTTAATCGTTTTGATTTGTGGGCCAAATTGCCCCCAAAGCTGCCCTGTCAGGTTATTGACCAGACTCATTTTTAAGCTAAGACCAACCAATTTTTTGGTTGGTAGTATTTCGATTCGGGGTTCCATGTATCGCCTTAGGTAAATCTTTCAGGAAAGATAAAGAAATGACAATTCATGTCGATCGGGAATTCCTTAGAAATTTCCTAGTTAAATGAGAACAAGCGATTACTTCTAGCCATTGTTTTGCGCAGTTCTATCTATTCCCCATTTCCACTTAATCTCTTCAACTCTCATGTCAATAGCGTATATGTAGTCTGTAATGAAATGAAATAGTTCATCTAATAAATCTACATCCCAAAAATCCACAGGATAAGAATCATGGGCAGAAACATTACCTAAATGTCTAATTAATGTTGCTAGTTCGGTTATTTTTTTGGTAAAATTTCTCTTTTGGATAAATCTTTTATCATTACGGAAAGATTAGATCCCTTCGCATTTTTATCCCGACAAATCTGCTCCAAACTTTTTCGAATTAAAATAGCGAATGAAACGGCAGATATATTTTGAATTTTTTTGGCTTCAAGATAATTTTTCTTAACCTCCTCTGGCAAGTAATATGAAGCGTCTTTTACAAGTGGGTATATCAAATCTAGTTCAGAAATTTTTTCATCTACCGGGTTCGTGAAAAAATAGGCATAAATAGATACTCTATTACACGAAGAACAACAGAATAAATAATAGCAATTATATCCAAATGTAGCATATTGATTATATTCATCATATATGTCCTCCTCAATCTCATACTCTTGTTCAAGTCGCAGAGTAGTTAGGTTTCCACAGCGTGGACATTTGTAAAGTTGCTCTTTTTTCATTATTACGCACAACTTAGGAATATGAATCATTCATGATTTATATCTCTTATGTGTAATTCACTTTAAAAGTGGAGTAGTTAACATTTACGAGATAGGGGTTTACCCTTGAAAATCAGTGGACAAAAACCGCAAAACAAGTGCAGTTTTGCTGATACGAATAGATTTCTCACACTTACATTGTTCGGTTCGAAATGACATTTCTAACTATTCAACACCTCCAACACCCGTTCTGAGGTAAAAGGGAGGTGGCGTAAGCGTTTGCCCGTTAATTTTAAAAAGGCATTGGCTATGGCCCCGGCCACCATGGGGGTTGCCGTTTCGCCCACGCCTTCAGGGTGCTCTGCAGAGGGTAAAATCACCGTTTCTATGCTATCGGGCACCTCTTGCATGCGCAACAATTGGTAATCATGATAATTGCTTTGTTGTACTTCGCCATCTACTAAAGTGATTTGCTCCTTTAAGACTGAGCTCATCCCCATAATAATTCCGCCCTCCATTTGGGCTTTAACATTGTCTGGCTGCACGACTACTCCGGCATCGAGGGCAATCCACCAGTGGTGCACCTTAATTTGTCCAGTGGTTCGGTTCACCGAGATTTCGCAGACCCCCGTACCCAAAGAGCCATGCTCCACAAAGGCGACTCCTTTGGCGCGCCCTTCAGGCGAGGGGCCATCCCAATCGGAGATTTCAGCTACTTTTTCCAAGGTCGCTAAAGCTCTGGGGGAGTCGGCCATCAGTTGGCGTCGTAGGGCTATTGGGTCCATTCCTTGGCCTAGGGCGACATCATCGAGCATCGCCTCAATGGCAAACTTATTGGGGCCATGCCCCACCGCACGCCAGTGCTTTAAACGTACTCCATGGGAAGCTTCCCGCCATTCCACCCATTGATTGGGAATGGTATAGTGGTCATTGCGTGCGCCGCCGGCCACCAAATGGCCCCCGTCACCGACCACACAGTGCGAGAATCCGGTCAGTTTTCCTTGGGCATCGACACTAGCTTGTAACCGCTGCAGGGTCAAAGGGCGATAGGTGCCATAGGTGACATCGTCCTCTCGCGTCCATACCAATTTCACCGGTTTTGGAGTCATGGCCTGGGCCAACACCCCACATTCCACCACAAAATCGCTCATACTACGGCGCCCAAAGCCGCCGCCCAAATATCGAAGGTGTACGGTCACCGCTTCCGGTGGAATGCCCAACAAATCAGGGATGCCCAGTTTGGTATCAAAACCCTGCTGGCTGCCTACCCAAATTTCGGCACTTTGCCCATCTTCTGCCACCTGAATGACGGCATTCAAGGGTTCCATCTGGGCATGGTACACATAGTCGTTCTTAAAGTCGGCCGTATAGGTAGTTACCGCTCGGCGCTGGGCTGTTTTTATATCCCCGATTTCATTGACCGTTTTTCCTTGTTGGGGAGCACTGGCCAGTTGCTCATAGTTGGTATAAATTTCTTGGGAGTTGAATCCATTGGGTTGGGCGTCGCTCCATGTAATGTTCAACGCTTTTTTAGCACTTAAGGCGCCCTCTAAGGTGGTCGCCACGACCCCTATGGCATAGTCGTAGGGCACTACTTTTAAAACACCTTCCATGGCCAAAATATCGGCCTCATTAGTCAGCGTGGGTGCTGCACCATGCACTTTTCCACGTTCTAAAACCCCATAGACCATATCGGGTAATCGAAGGTCGATAGCGAAAAGGGCAGAACCGTCGACTTTAGCCGGGATTTCCGTTCGTGGAATTTCTGTACCTATCAGTCGAAAATCCTCAGGGTCTTTGAGTCCCTCCGTTTCAAAATCGGGCAAGGTTTCTGGCATCACCAGATGGGGCACTAAATCACCAAACGCAATCCTTTTGTTGCTGGCTTCATGAATGACCTCATGTGGCCCAGTAGTCAATTCTTCCAAAGGCACCTGCCAATGTTGAGCGGCGGAATACAAAAGCACGTAGCGTGCTTGGGCGCCGGCCCTGCGCATCACAGTATAGTAACTATTAGTAGTTCTACTGCCAACGGTAAACATCAATTTGGTATCGGGGCGAAAACCTGGGGATCCATAGATGTCCGTTTCCTGTGGGGAAAACTCCACCTTCACCTGGTCCCAATCGGCATCCATTTCCTCAGCAAAGACCAAGGGTAAAGAGGTCATGGAGCCCTGGCCCATCTCCGCAGCGGGATTATAAATTATGAGCTGACCATCTTCCGATAGGCGTACCCAAGCGGTGAGGTCGTGTTTCTTTAAGTTCTTCTGCATTGCGTTCGCATCGTTGCAGGATATCAAATTGGGCATTAGCCCACCTGCCCCGATAAAAAGGGCGACTCCCCCTGGAGACTTCAAGAACTTTCTGCGGCTAACCGTTGCATTCGATGTGGTTTTGGTATCTCTCATGGCTAGGCGTTTTGGGTGGTTGTTTCACTGGCCAATTCAATGGCCTCAATAATGCGCATATAGGTGCCGCAACGGCAAAGGATACCGTTCATATGGCTTTTGATTTCTTCTCGGGAAGGTGAAGGGTTTTGTTCCAAAAGGGCAGCGGCCTGCATTAATTGCCCAGATTGGCAATAGCCACATTGCGGTGCTTGGGTTTTAATCCACGCTTTTTGCAAAGGATGGTCCCCTTTTTCCGAAAGCCCTTCAATGGTCTTGATTTTTTGCCCATTGGCCACACTGTCCACCTGAAGCACGCAGGCCCTAACGGGAGCGCCATCCAAATGAATGGTGCAGCTGCCACACTGGGCAATACCACAGCTGTATTTGGTGCCGGTGAATCCTAAGTGTTCGCGAAGCACCCATAATAGGGAAGTGCCTTCGGTCACGTCGATCTCATGGTCTTGATTGTTGATGTTAAGGGTGTATTGGGCCATAACGCTAGCTTTTCCGTTAAGGTACCAAAAAAGGAAACGAAAGGCTAGATGTGGAACAAACTTTAAGAAATGGGTGGCAATTTCTGTTTTTGAATCAGACGGTTACCTTCGCGGAGGCAGCAATCTTACACTCCTCAAAATCAATCTCAGGAAAACTGTGTTGCGCCCAATCGCTCAATGCCCGTAAAGCAGGCAACAATGCTAGGGCCTTTGGGGTGAGGGAGTATTCTACCCGAGGTGGAATTTCAGGGTAGGATTTTCGGGTCAGTAGACCATCCTGCTCCAACTCTTTTAATTGCGAGGTCAAAACCTTCCGCGAAATGGTAGGTACCAAAGCCGTCAACATCCCAAAACGGAGCGGTCCATTCGATAACAGGTAAATGATGATGGGCTTCCATTTGTTTCCGATGATGTTCATGGTATGCACCAAAGTGCAACTATTCGGGTTGTCGACGTATTTTCTTCCCATGGTAACTTTTGGGTAACTACTTTTTATCCTTTAGAAACAGATAATAGTATCAATTATAAACTAATATAAGTTTCTTTGTGAAACAAATGTAATACAATCTTTTTATGAAACATATTTTTATCATTAATGGGCATCAGAAATACCCTTTTTCCGAGGGTAAATTGAATGCTACCTTGACCGAAAAGGCCAAGAATCATTTTTTACAACAAGGTCATGAGGTGAAGGTGACCACCATGGAAGATGACTATGAGGTCAACGCCGAAATTGAAAAGTTCAAATGGGCGGATGTGGTCTTCTTTCAAACCCCTTTGAATTGGATGGGAGTGAGCTGGTCATTTAAAAAATACATTGACGAGGTCTTCTCTTACGGTATGATGGGTGAACTGTCTAATGGAGACGGTCGTAGCAAAGCGGCCCCAAAGAAAAATTATGGTCTGGGTGGTAAGCTTTCGGGTCAGTATATGATGTCTGTAACGGCCAATGCTCCAAAAGAGGCCTTTAATGACCCCACGGAAACCTTCTTTGGAGGTTTGAGTGAGGATGAATTACTACGCCCCATGCACTTGAACTTTAAATGGTTCGGTTTGCAACCCATGCCCACATTTATGGCCTATGACGTAATGAAAAATCCGGATGTTCAAAATGACTTTGTGCGTTTTGAAGATCATTTAAAAACCCATTTTTAATTTAAGAACATGAATCGACCCACACCCAAGCATCAAGCACCAGCATTGGAGTTTCCCCTTTTGGGAGGCGACACCTGGAACCTAAAACAGCAAAACCCCAAAAGTTTTACCCTAATCGTTTTTTACCGTGGCCTTCATTGCCCTATCTGTAAAAAGTACCTGCAGCAATTGCAGACCCTTCGCCCAGAATTCGAAGAACGTGGGGTTGAGGTAATTGCAGTCAGTATGGACAGTGAAAAAAGGGCGCGATTATCTCGAAAGGATTGGGCCCTGCAAAATTTGCCCATAGGTTATCAATTGGATTTGGAGACCGCCAAAAATTGGGGACTCTACATTAGTAAGGCAGTTAAGGATGGAGAACCTGAAGTATTTAGTGAGCCAGGACTGTTCTTAGTTAATAATAATCAAGAGGTGTACTATTCCTCAATGACCAGCAATCCGTGGGGTAGACCTTACTTGCCGTCTTTTGTAAAAGCGGTGAATTATATCGTTCAGTCAGGTTATCCTGCCCGTGGCGAAATGCTTTAAAAAGCATTGCTTACAACTATTGACTATTGCTTGTCGGAATGGTGAACAGCGACATTTTCTCATAGCGCCCTCTTAGCTCGGTTTCTCCAAGTTCTTGGGCATTATGAGATCTTTTTAAGTCAAGGGTTTCTACCAAATCTTTTGAAAGTAAAAGTTCTACGCCATAGGAATTGCACAGCCCCTGAATGCGGGCGGTGGTGTTCAGCACATCACCGGTAAAGACAATATCTTTTTTGATTTTTCCGATTTCGCCTGTAGTTACTTTACCAAAATGAATACCAGCCTTAAAAGTGGGCGCTACTCCATATTTGTTCATATATCTTTCTTCTTTATCGGCGAGTGCTTCTTTCATGGCATAAAAACAATCGATGCATTCCATGTTTTTTTCGTTGGCCTTCAGTTTCCAAGTGACGACAACTTCGTCGCCCACATATTGGTAGATATCTCCATCGAACTTCACAATGGCGTCCGATAGACCGTTGTAATAATCTCGAAGCAGTTGGAAGTATTTTGTATGCCCCAGCTTTTCGGCTATGGTGGTTGACGACTTCATATCCAAAAACAAGAATACCCGCTCCTCTTCGACTGGATGGTGGTATTTGCCCGTGAAGAAGTTTGATAAAACGTTTTGCCCCACGTTGTCACTGATTTCTATGTAGAATAGGCCTATGACAATCCCAAAGGTGAAGTAGAATAGTATACTCCAAACGGCAAAGGCTGAGAAGAAGACTTGACTTTGTGTCAATACTTCACTTGAAAACGGACTCAACCCTAACTCAAATGCCGTACTGAGGTTCGTAATAAGAAAAACAGCCAGCACTATGATGAAAAAGTATATCAGGGCCTTGAGACTGATTTTTATGAAGAAGCTATTTTTTATAAAAAACTTACTGAGATACCTGACCTCTATGATTCCTATCAATAAACCAATAAAAAAAGAGATTATAGTGGGAACGACAAGATTGAAAGTGTATGGATTACCTGTGGATGGGTAAATGGGATGTTCACCCAAAATACCTCTCTCCAATAAAGAATAAATAATACTAAGTACGGCTGATATTATTCCTAATGGAAGAATTTTTAGAAAAAAGCGTTTTGTTTCTGGTCTCAGCACAGTTTTATCTTTTTCTCGAATTTAGTGAGATTCGGTTTAAGGCATAAAAAAACCGAGGGTTTCCCCTCGGTTTGATAAACAAACGAAAACTAAAAAACTCACTCGTAACGCGTTTCACAATCGAGTGATACGCTGATAGGTCTTTTTAGTTACTGGTCAAATCGGTTTCACCCTCATTGGGGTTATAGACGTAATTAAAGGTGTAGTATCTAGAGGGGTCGGCAAAACCATCAGGGTTGGCAGGGGCATTCTCATAATAACTCAAGACCTCCACCTTGGCGAACTTGCCATCATTGGTGCGGAATACCAAAATTTTACCAGGGATAGGTGTTACCAAATTGGTCATAAAGTTATAGTTGTACCAGCCGTTATCGCTTCCTGTCGGGATGGCAAAAGCAGCGTCGGCATCTTCCGCAAAGGTTAGTCCGGCTGCGGAATTCACTTCATTAAAAATACCGTCAACGATACTTGCACCGGCACTACCATTTCGGGTTGGCTCGTCATTGGTACCGGTCATAGCGCCTCCATTGACCGCAATGGTCGTACCCCGAAAGGCAATGTCCCATTCGGTATCACTAGTGGTTACAGCTCCGCTAGAGAAACTGAACTTGGTAAATTCCCCACCTATTTCACCCTGGCCCTGACCGCCGGTCTGAGGCGCAAAAAGATTTTCCATAGTGCCTGAAACCAAGTCGGATAGCACTGTAAAACTCGATGGAGTGGTTTTGGTAAAGCCGTTGGCGGCAATACTCACTTGACCAGA
>CAYNUM010000097.1:0-7380 GCA_964400025.1 uncultured Croceivirga sp. | reverse complement strand
TTGGCTTTGCGACCACTAAGAGTTTTCATGGTTTTTTTGGAGTACGGTATACTTTCATTAATGGTAAATCGCCTACCTGGAAAGTCAATCAGTTCATTTGAAGTATACAAATGGGAGTGAGAGGCTATTTTCCCTACCTTAAATCTAGTGGCTACACTTTTGAAGGCCCCTGCCTTTAAAATGGCAGCATTGGGTTCATACAAGTAGTTTTGAGGTCGTTCAATCGCTATCATGGCCTCTTTTTCATCTTCCCAATTGAACTCAAAATATTCTGAATCCTCTTTCCTTAGATTTACTGTAGTGACTATTATTGGTTTTTCAGTGTTCTTTTTTAAGATAAAGAGTAATTCTTTCACCTCATTATTTAGGGCCACGACATGAATTTCCGCAACGTTTTTAAGCGCATTTATGCCAAGGGTCAAATCGAGTAAGGGAGACGCTTTCATCAAAATCGAATCACAATGCTCAAATAAGAGTTCTACATTTTCAGGAATGTTCGGTAGGCAATCCTCCAATCGAAAAACTTTGCCTTTAACATTATCTCTTCGAGAAGGATCTACATAAATCCAATCAAATTGGTTAGCTGAATTTTTCAAAAAGGCTAAGCCATCTTCGGCAACAAATGCTGTATTGGTCACACCCAAAACCGCAAAGTTGTGTGCGGCTATCTTCGAAAGGTTTTCATCCATTTCGCAATGGGTAACCCTTTTCATTTTTTTTGAAAAATGATAGCTATCAACCCCAAGTCCTCCAGTGAGGTCCAGCACTGATTTTCCATCAAGCAAATGAGACTTATATTCAGCAGCGGTTTCAGAACTTGTTTGCTCAATATTGCGTTTGTTTGGGTAATAAATGTTGGGCGTGTGAAACCAAGTAGGAAGCTTGGTTTGGCACCTTTGTTTCGCCTCGAGCTGTTCGACCAATGCTTTTTGCGATATCCCTTGAAAAATAGGTTTTTTTAGCAATACTGACAGGCTGTCAGTATTCCAATTATTTTTTATAAATTCTTGAGGACCAGTTTTTAAAATACTTTTATTCAAAGTGATACTTATACATTTCGTGTGAACTTTTTTACAAACGGGTTATCCCTCAAAAACTCTTTTAAGATCACCTTAATAGCCGTGTAACCCGGTACTGCAACGACCATTCCCACCACACCAAAAAGAAGACCGGCAATAATGATTACCAAGAAAACCTCTAGCGGATGCGAGCGTACACTTTTCGAAAAAATAATAGGTTGGGAAAAGAAATTATCAACCAGTTGGCCAATAATAATTCCAATCAAAACGTAGCCGGCTTTGGGTAAGATTACCGTGCTGAAATCCATTCCTAAATGACTCGTCATGGTTAAGGTAATCATGATGACGCCACCTATCAAAGGACCTACATAGGGAATGATGTTAAACAGCGCACAAAGAAATGCGATAACAATCGCATTATCGACGCCGACGATGAGTAAGGTTATCATGTAAATCACAAAAAGAATGGTCAATTGAAACAGGATGCCAATGAAATATCTAGAAAGCAATCCGTTGATTTTGTCAATCGATGTAACCATATTGCCTTCTTTCTGTTGAGGAATAAATGTCAATAATCCGTTTTGCATCAGCTTACTGTCCTTTAGAAAAAAGAACGAAATAAAGAGCACGGAAAAAAGACCGATACTAAAGCTGCTCAAAACATTTAGAAAAGAGTTTAGAATATTGGGAATGAAGTTGAGGTTCAAACCATCAAAAACGGTTTTTTCAAACTCCGCATCTTTTAAAAGCCGATTCACATCATTGGTTGATGCCCCAAAGTAATCCATGATTTGCAGATACAAGGTGTTTACATCGGCCTTCAGTGAATCGATATCCAGCAGTGAGAGGCTCTTTCCCTGCTCATTGATCAATGGCACAAATAGGGCAATGATTCCCATTAAGATGGCCACAAACAAAAACATAGTAACTATCACGGCCAAGGTATTCGGAAATTTGAGTTTACGTCTTAAGAAAAGTACGATGGGCCTTCCCAGTAACGCTATTACGGCAGCGATGGCCAAGTAGGCCAGTACCGATTGTATTCTATATAGAAAATAGCCACCTAAAACGATACCCGCGAGAATGGCTACGGCACGTAAGATACCGTTAGCAATGGTTTTTGTGGTTGCACTCATGAGCTAAATGCGTATTGAATGATATTTGCGCCCATTTGAAGTGCTTTTAGGCGTACTTCTTCAGGGTCGTTGTGAACAGATGGGTCTTCCCAGCCATCACCTAGGTCACTTTCATACGTGAATAACAGCAGCAGTCTACCTTCGTGAAAAAGGCCGAATGCTTGAGGTCGTTTACCGTCATGTTCGTGTATTTTGGGCAACCCGTTGGAGAATTTGAAGCTTTGGTTAAAAATAGGATGGTCTCTACCTAACTCTTCCAATTCCTTTTCCGGAAAGACCTTTTTTAGTTCCCGTTTGAGATAGGGTTCCATTCCATAATTATCATCAACATGCAAAAAACCTCCAGCAAGTAGGTATTCCCTAAGATTTTGGGCATCGTCGTCTGAAAAAAATACATTGCCATGCCCTGTCATGTACAAAAAGGGATATTGAAAAATAGTCTCGCTACCTGTTTCAACAGTCTCAGGTTTTGAAGCAATTCGAGTATCAATATTTTGATTACAGAAGGCAATGAGATTGGGCAAACCTGTAGGGTTCGAATACCAATCGCCACCGCCGCCATATTTTAATACTGCGATTTCTTGAGAATGCATTTCACATATCACAAAAAAAGTTAAAAGTAGGAGCGACCGGGTAAGCAATGCCTTCATTATTCGAATAATCATGTAAATCAAAAATACGCTATTCATGTTTAAGAAAATTGCAATACCCTTTGTTCTGCTCGTCGGATTTGTGTCCATGGCTTTTTATAGTCTAGATTCAAAAGAAATGTTGAAAGTTGAAGAGGGGGAGTATACTCCAATCGTGGTCTTGGAACTATTTACCTCACAAGGCTGTTCGAGCTGCCCCCCTGCAGATGTATTGTTGGACAAGGTTAAAAAAGAACACCCCAATAGCGTCTTTGCATTGTCCTACCATGTGGACTATTGGAACTATATCGGTTGGGAAGACCCTTTCAGTGATTCAAAGTTTTCAAAGAAACAGCGGGAGTATAATACAAAGTTTCGATACTCTAGCAACTATACCCCAGAAATGGTGGTAAATGGTAGGGAACATTTTGTGGGTTCGAATTCGAGTGCCTTAAATTCAAAAATACAACAGTATCAGGGCATTAAAGCCCTGAACAGCATTGATATAAGTGCAGTTAAACGAGAGGGTGCAAAAGTGCAATTTCAATACGAATTAGAAGGAGATATTACCGGTAAATTATTGCGCACTGTTTTGGTTTTGGATGAACGCACTACGGTCGTCAAAAGAGGTGAGAACAGAAATCGAACTTTGAAGAACTCCAATATTGTGGTTCAAGAAAATTATTTGGACCTAAGTAATAGTCATGGTAAAGGGATCATACAGATTCCGAGCTGGGTGAAACCCAATGAAAAGTTGCAATTGATGGTATTGGTTGAAAATACGGCTCTTGATATTACCGGAGCAGCAAAGAAGGCGCTATAAATCACCCGTTGACAATGGCCACGGTTGTACAGGCCACGACACCGGCGGTTTCGGTCCGAAGTCGATTTCTGCCCAATGAAACGGGCAAAAAGCCATGCTCTTTCGCTAGGTCAACTTCGCTTTTTGAGAAATCACCTTCAGGCCCAATAAGGATAACGACATCTTTATCGGCCTGAACCCTTCTTTTGAGCTCTCGTTTCTCTTCAGGGTGGCAGTGGGCTATGAGTTTGAGTTCTCCCTGGACATTTTCGGTGAAATCTTGAAAAGAAGTAATCGGATTCAACTTGGGCAAAAAGGTCTGCAATGATTGTTTCATTGCTGCTTGTAGTACCTTTTCCAAGCGTTCTGATTTAATCACCTTGCGCTCTGAATGTTCGCAGAGAATAGGGGTAATTTCGTTGATGCCGATTTCGGTGGCCTTTTCTAAAAACCATTCCAAGCGGTCATTCATTTTTGTGGGGGCGATGGCAATGTGTAGGCTATGCAACCGTGGTATCGTGTTTTCTTCCGAAACGATTTGCGCCTTACACTTTTTGGGATCAGCTACTAATATTTTGGCCTCATACAAAGCACCCCTACCATTGGTTATTTGCAAAATATCACCTTCAACTTTGCGTAAGACTTTGACGATGTGCTTACTTTCTTCTGAGGTAAAAAAGAACTGTTTGAAACTATTATCGAGTGATGGGTTATAAAAGAGTTGCATGATTCATCAAGTTAGATACTGTTCAAATTGAAAATAGAAGATGAGAATTAGGTTATTGTTCATTCAATTTACTTTTAGCATGCTCCAGACCCAATTCAATCCAATATTGCAATTGTTCTTCAGACTGAAAACCGTCTTCTGAAACAAATGCGAATTCCTTCATTGGTTTTCCGGTAAAATCCATAGGCCTTACAAAATCTTTTTCGAGCTCCGCTTCGATTTTTTCCGAAATGATACGAACCATTAAATCATCATTGATGGCCCCAACGGTCATTTTTCCTTGGTAAAGAAAAGCTACTCCACCAAACATTTTCTTTTGGGTGAAGTCTGAAGGGAACATACTAAGGGAAGCTTCGATTCTATTTGCTAAATCTAAATTGTAAGCCATGGATTATAGTAAATACCTTGCCTTTGCGGAAACATTGTGCCGAGCAAAATCATTTTCAAGATATTTAAAATAGCCCACAATACCAATCATTGCGGCATTATCGGTACAATACTCAAATTTGGGAATATGGGTTTTCCAACCTTTTGCTTTCTCAGCTTCCTTAATTCGCTTTCTAATTTCAGAATTCGCCGATACGCCACCCCCAATAGCAATCTCTTTACTTCCTGTTTCCAATACGGCCTTTTCTAATTTTGTCATTAGAATTTCAACAATAGTGTGTTGTATCGACGCGCAGATATCATCAAGGTTTTCCTTTACAAAGTCAGGGTTTGTTTTGGTATTTCGTTGGATAAAGTAGAGAATGCTGGTTTTCAATCCGCTAAAACTAAAATTCAGTCCTTCTACTTTTGGTTTTGGAAATTTAAAAGCTTCAGGGTTGCCATCTTGGGCATGTTTATCAATCAATGGTCCTCCGGGATAGGGGAGCCCTAACAGCTTGGCACTTTTATCAAAGGCCTCACCCACGGCATCATCAAGACTTTCGCCTAAAATCTCCATGTTAAAATAACTTTTAACCTTGACAATTTGGGTGTGTCCACCGCTGATGGTAAGTGCCAAAAAAGGAAAACTGGGCGTGCTATTGTTTTTATCCCGTATGAAATGCGCCAAAATGTGCGCCTGCATATGGTTGACCTCAATTAATGGAATTTGTAGCCCCAGGGCAAGTGACTTCGCGAAAGAAGTCCCCACGAGCAGAGAACCTAACAGTCCCGGACCGCGGGTAAAGGCTATGGCAGACAGCTGTTTTTTGTCGATATTTGCCTTAGCTAAGGCTTGATGTACAACGGGTACAATATTTTGCTGGTGGGCCCTAGATGCCAACTCAGGAACTACCCCGCCATATTGTTGGTGAATTTCTTGATTGGCCACAATATTACTGAGCACCGTGTTGTTTTGTAGTACGGCCGCAGACGTATCATCACAAGAAGATTCAATGGCAAGAATATATTTTTCTGACGTTTTCAAAGGCTTTGGAACAAAAATTGCCCTGCAAAGATAAAAGGTAACGCGCTATCAGAAAATTGAGGAAAATAGGGGTTCGCATTGTACTGATCATCATTTTGATTGGTGTTTTGGCCACCCTCATTTTTTCATTACCTATCGTTCAGACTGAAATTGCGAAATATGCTACCGATAGCCTTAATAAAGAATTCGGAACGAACATCAATATCGACCGGGTTCAGTTTTCCCCTTTTACCCTTAGCACTTCCATAAAGGATATCTACGTTGAAGATTACCGAAAAGACACTTTAATTCATATCGAAAAACTATCTACGTCGGTTCTTAACCTTAGAAATATGGTTAATGGTGATTTGGAATTTGGTGAGATAGATGTAGATGGGCTCTTCTTTAATATGAAGACCTATGCAAATGAGGTTGATACCAATCTTGATGTTTTTGTTGATAAATTGGATGATGGTCAACCTCGAGCTCCTGGCACACCTCCATTTTTTATGTCGGCCAGTGAGATAAACGTCAAAAATGGAAGATACAGACTGAGTGATGAGAATTTTGAAAGTTCTAGAATACTAGACTTTAAAAACTTGTCAGTTGATTCCAAGGACTTTCAGATTCTTGGCCCTGAGGTCTCTTTAAGAATTGAAGAATTGGCCCTTACCAGTGAGCGAGGGGTGAATGTTGAGGCCTTATCCACTGATTTTAGGTATTCCAAAACCCAGATGCGATTTGATTCGTTACAATTGAAAACCCCTGAATCTCATATTCAAGGCTTTTTAGTGTTCGATTATAATCGAGAAGATTTTTCTGATTTTCTAAATAAAGTCCAGGTCAACGCCCAATTCGAGGAATCTACGGTAGCCTTTAATGAGGTGAATAAGTATTATGATGAATTTGGTAAAGACCGAACAGCGACTTTTTCTGCCTCGGCCAATGGAGTACTCAACGATTTGAATTTTGAAAATTTGATACTCCTTTCCGATAATACTGGGGTCAGGGGAGATTTCAATTTTCAGAACCTCTTCAAAAAATCGGTGCCTTTTAAGATGAGCACCCAAATGCAAAATGTAACCTCGAACTACTATCAATTACGGGGGTTACTTCCTAGAATTCTGGGTCGCAATATTTTACCTCGGTCATTTCAAAAGTTTGGGCAATTCACAATCAGGGGTAATGCCGATATTACTGAGACATCACTGGATATTCAAGTTAACTTGACCACAAAAATCGGCAGTTGCTATTCCGACTTGCAAATGACAAACATCAATGCTATTGATGATGCCTCGTACCGTGGTTTCATCTCGTTGATAGATTTTGATTTGGGCAACTTTATTGACAACCCAAAATTTGGTAAGACCACTTTGGATGTTAATGTTGAAGGACGAGGTTTTATTGCCGAGTATCTAAATACCGAGGCCATTGGAGATGTTTATGCAATTCAATTCAATGGATATGAATACAAGGATTTAAAAGTCTCAGGTATCATTAAAGAGGAACTTTTTGATGGATCGCTCATCAGTAATGATGAAAATTTAAAATTGAATTTTAAAGGATTGGCAGATTTTAGTCAGGAAAAGAACAATTTTAACTTCATCGCTTCTGTGGATTATGCGGATTTGAAAACCTTGAACTTCATAAGAGACGAGGTTTCCATATTCAAGG
>CAYNUM010000096.1:0-7381 GCA_964400025.1 uncultured Croceivirga sp. | reverse complement strand
CAGCTTGCTATCTTCAGGCCAAAAATTATATTCAACATAAGGTCTCAATGCGACAATATCCGTTCTGCGAATGAAACCTAAATCGGACCGATAGTCGTTACCAACATAACTACTTCGAAACCCCAAATTCAGGTTTTTGGTAAAATATTCGAGGTCGGCGCCGGCAGCATCGTCACCAGTACCTATTTCTGGGGCAAATGATTTGTGGTAAAAGAATTTACCTACCCAAGTATTGTCTGCTGAAGCCAGATTATAATCGACACCAAGTACGCGATTGTAGCGGTCGGTAGGGTCGAGAAATTCGTAATCGCCAAAGGTTTGCCTGTTGACAAAAAGAAAACTTAGGTTCGATCTTGAAAAAAGCTTCTTTTGTAGCGCAACTACTGTATTGTTGTTGCTTGTTATTTCGTTTTCCTCATCTGCTTCTGTCTGAATGTTCAAAACCCCTAAACGCCAATCTTCCGTAAGTTTTCCACTTAAACGAAAACCCCCAATAATTGGATTTTCAATCGTTTCACCATCAGCATTTTCAGCAATTCCTATTCTTCTCGAAAAGAAGGGATTGGCATCACGTCTGCTTCCAAAGGTCCCAAAAAGGTCAACATTGTCGATAAAGAACTGTCTTTGTTCTGGTAAGGCTATAGCAAACCTTGTAGTATTGATAATAACATTGTCGGCTTGAACATTTGAAAAATCAGGATTTACGGTAATGTCGAGATTCATTCCATTGCCAATGGCCACTTTGGCGTCTCCTCCGACTTTAATGGTGTTTTCCGAAGCATCTCCTTCGAAATCGCGAAGTGAAATTCCATTTACATAAGGAATGAGTGCCAATGGAGTACGCGATTTACCGAGTCCTTTTTCGAAGACCATATCACCCATAAATGCCAGGTTGAAAATGAACTGGTTTTGGGGTATCTGCATCCAGGTGCTACTTTCATTGGACTGTACATCGAAACGATAACTATTGAAGCGCCATTTGGTTTCGCCCTGTTTGAATTTAAAAGAGGTCAGGGGAATGGCCCACTCTGAAACATAATATTTGTCATACATTTTGGTTTCGCCGCGCCATTTGACATCCCATGAAGTGGTGAAACCGCTAAGTGTGGTTCCTCCGTTCGACACTAAAGCTTCACGTCGAACCCCAAGCGGATTGGTTCCAAATAAAAATGCATTGGTTCCATCATTGAAGGTGTCAAACATCAGGGTAATATTGTCGCTTCCTCCAGCTCTAAAATCTCGCTGTAGTGTTGGAACGACGTAGTCATTTCCGGCAGCATAAACGGTGATGCCCACATATAAGGTGGTCTCGTCATAAAGCATTTTAATATCACTTTGTTGAACTGCGGGTACGGAGTCGGTCGGAAAGTATTGGCGAAAATCCTTGGCGCTTTCAGCGGTGAGCCAAACGTCTTCATCCAATGAACCATCTAGGGTTACCGGTGCGTTTATGAATTTTATAACAAATGATTTGTTTTGATTTTGGGCGTTTATACGAAAAAGCGAACATAGGAGCGCTAGAAGAAATACAATGTAATTTCTTGCCATTGGCTTGTTTGAATTAGTCGGGCAAAGGTAAGCCAGCCTCTAGTTAAAAAAATCCCAAATCAATCTTCTCCTCGATTTTCCTTGTTCTTTGGGAGTCTTTTAGCATCTTTCAAACATTTCATAAGCATCCATTCTATTTGGCCGTTGGTACTACGAAATTCATCTGAAGCCCATTTTTCAATGGCTTTGAGCATATCTTCATTGACCCTGAGAGCGAAAGCTTTTTTCTTAGCCATTCAGAATATTATCTATTTTTATCGCGTTCAAAAATGACCCGTTGAAAATTTTCGGCTACCTGAATTAACCTCCAGCCTTGTACGGCGTATTCATTCAAGGTATCTTCCAAACGATCATTGTTGTTTGTAAGGCCCATTTTCCAGCTAACCACCTTGTATTCTTTCATAATCAATGATTCAATGTTCCAGTATTGACAATAGGCGAGGCATCTTTGTCTGAGCACAGCACAACCATCAGATTGCTAACCATAGCCGCCTTGCGTTCTTCGTCTAAATCTACAATGTCTTTTTCATTGAGTTCATCCAGTGCCATCTCGACCATGCTCACCGCACCTTCGACAATTTTATGACGGGCAGCAACAATTGCAGTTGCCTGTTGTCTTTTTAGCATTGCGTTAGCTATCTCTTGTGCGTATGCCAAATAACCAATTCGAGCTTCCAATACTTCAATACCGGCCATTTCCAATCGATCTTGAATTTCTTTTTCTAAAGCTTCACTCACCTCATTAACGCTAGATCGCAAGGTAATATCTTCTTCAATGCCCTCATCTGCAAAATTATCGTAAGGATACATACTGGCGAGTTTTCGAACTGCCGCATCGGTTTGAACACGCACAAAATTCTTATAATCATCCACATCAAACGCAGCTTTATAAGTGTCAGTTACCCGCCAAACCAGAATGGTACTTATCATTACCGGGTTGCCCAGTTTGTCATTTACTTTAAGGCGTTCACTATCGAAGTTACTGGCCCTCAACGAAATTTTACGCTTGGAGTATAGGGGGTTCACCCAAAAGAGACCATTTCGTTTTATGGTGCCAACATATTTTCCGAAAAGCAGTAATACTCGCGAACTGTTTGGATTTACCAGCACCAATCCAAGGAAGAGAATCACACCAAGGAAAATGCAGATGGCAAACCAAGGTGATTCCGTTTGTACAATCATGAAAACACTACCAGCAATAAGCAGTAGTGAAAGAAACAGCATGAAATAGCCGTTAATGGGATTTATATTTTTTTCGTTTGTCATAATTTTATGAATGATATTAAAATGATATCATAAATATATCAAAAAAAAATTGTTTTCCCAAACCTCAGTTCCTTTACAGACGTATACGGCATTCTTACACGATTAATTATTTTTGAATCATGAAATTCACGTGGCAGAAATCGGTCGTTCTATTTTTTCTAGTTCCATTTTTATCTTATGGAAATGTGGTTTGGGGTAAAAAGGGGCATCGAATTACAGGGCATATTGCTGAGAAACACCTCTCCAGAAAGGCAAGGAAGGCACTAGCTGATTTGTTAGATGGGCATAGCTTGGCCTTTGTATCAACCTATGCTGATGAAATTAAATCGGATCGCACGTATTGGAACTATTCTCCTTGGCATTATGTAAACTATCCTTTGGACAGGACCTATACCGAATCTGAGAAAAGTAAATCAGGGGACTTAATTATCGCAATTAATCAATGTAAAAAAGTATTGTTGGATGAGGATGCCAGCCGTAATGATAAAATTTTTCATCTTAAACTTTTGGTACACTTTCTAGGTGATTTGCATCAACCTATGCATGCTGGTCATGCCAAGGACCGCGGAGGAAATGACATACAAGTGCAGTGGTTTGGGGAGGGTACGAACCTTCACCGCCTTTGGGATACCAATCTATTGGAATCTTACGGAATGAGCTTTTATGAGCTCGGTGATGAATTGGATAGAAGTACTTCAAAAAAAATACGCAAAGCTATTCAACAGGGTGATGTGGTTTCATGGTTGGAGGAATCCCATCAATTGGCCAAGGAAGTGTATGACTCAGCAGAAGTTGGGGAAAAATTAAGTTACGCCTATTCTTATCGATACAACCCTGTTCTTTTTGACTGTCTAAAAAAGGCAGGTTTTCGTTTGGCGCAAACCTTAAATGATATTTTTGCTTGATCGGTTTTTATCGAATAATGCGAAAGGTTAAATTGATGCGCTCACCAATTTTTCTAGCTGTTTTGGGAATTTGATGTTGCCAAAAATGCTGTGTTGTACCTTTCATTAAAAGTAAGCTACCATTTTCCAATAAAATTTTGTGCTTTAGCGTCTTATCATTTTTGTGCCTCAAGTGAAAAAAACGTTCTTGACCTAAAGTTAGCGAGGCAATGATCGGGTTTTGCCCCAGTTCTTTTTCATCGTCGGCGTGCCAGCCATTACTGTCTTGACCCGTTCGGTATAAATTCAATAAGCAAGTGGTAAATTCCTCTCCAACCTCGGTTTCTACCTTAGTTTTTATTTCCAATAGTTCATTGCTGAAGGGTAGAGGTTGCATTGTAATATTTGAATAGGTATAGGGTTTGCCATTATTACCATAAAGTGTAGTTAGCCTGGGTTGTGCGTAGGTTTTACCAAAAATTGTAATGTCATCTTGCTGCCAAGGCACTTCTGTTCGAAGTGCTTCGAAATATTTTTGTGCAATCTCGAATGAGAAAAAATTAGGGAAATACCAAATCTCTGCGTCTGGTAAATCAAGTTCTATTTTTTCTTCAAAAAGACCCACTTATTGCTGTAGTACACTTTTAAGTTGATTTCTGTATTCAGAGGGGTTCTGACCGGTGAAAGCTTTGAATGACTTATTGAAGTGCGAGAAATTGTTGAAACCACTTTCATAGCATACCTCTGTTATGCTAATAGGTTGTTCTGCCAAAAGTTTTGAGGCGTGTACCAATCGATATTCATTGACGAATTGGGTAAAAGTCTTGTTCGTAATCTTCTTAAAATACCTACAAAATGATGGTACGGTCATACTTACCAAATCGGCTATTTCTTCTAATGGAATATCATCTTTGAAATTGTTCCGTACATGATTGAATACCACATTGATTCTATCATTGTCCTTTACCTCGCTTTGCATCGTAAAGCCTTCGGCGTTGAGCACTGTAATATCTTCTGAGATTGCCAGTTCATTCAAGATATTTAGGATGGAAAGCAGTCGTTGAAAATCGGTCTGATATTCCATGACTTCCATTTTTTCCCCTATTTTTTTCTTGGTCTTACCACTAAAGGCAATACCACTCTTGGCCATTTCAAGTAATTTCTGAATTTTGGCCATTTCAGGAATATTAAAGAAATCATTTCCTAGGAAATCTCCTTTCATGTGCACGACCGTCTGGCTTTTGTTGCCAGTATCCTT
This sequence comes from uncultured Croceivirga sp., assembly GCA_964400025.1. Taxonomy (GTDB): domain Bacteria; phylum Bacteroidota; class Bacteroidia; order Flavobacteriales; family Flavobacteriaceae; genus Croceivirga. Next base: position 2,425 of record CAYNUM010000096.1, on the reverse strand, counting down.
TGTTATAAATCCACAATGGGGTAGGTTGGATCCGATTAAGATGAGATCACCATCCCTATAATAAGACACATGGCTTCCTATTTGCCTTTTTCCTGCTCCACCATTTACATAAACCAATTCAATTTCAGGATGATAATGCCATGAAATAACATTGGCATGACCTGATTCACCGTGGTAGTTATAAGTAAAGGAGTTACCAAAATTAGGGGTAATGGATTCTAATTTTGGTTTTTGCTTTTTTAGTTCTGTCATAGTATCCATACGATAAAATTACGTTGGACGGATTTTAAGCATCTATGCAAAATTACCCAAAAAGTGTTTTAATTTACCCTTTAAGAGTATTTAACACTCTATTTAGGGTAAAATAGCACATAAATCGGCCAAATGTGTGGTGGAATTTAGGGCATTTGTGGCGGTATGTTTGTATCGTAAAATGATTTACAAATCAAAAAAACGAAATGCCATGAAGTCAATTATTAAAAACACAGTAGTAGCAGCCTTTATGTTCGCAACAGTTGCGGGCGTGGCCAATGGACCTAAAAGTACTTTTGGAAAAAAAGTAAGTGAGGTAGAAAAGAACCTAATCACTTTTGAATTAGATCCTGTTTTTATAAAGAAAGGTGAAAAATTGTTCGTAAACCTTTTGAACTTAGATCAGGAAAAAGTAACCATTAAGGTTGTCGATAGCGAAGGTAGGGTAGTTTTCATTGAAACGATGAAAGGTGATTTAGTCATCGAAAAAGCGTTCAACTTTGAAAATGCCTTTGAAAATGCGTACACAGTTATCGTAATCGATAATCAAGAGACTTTCAAAGAGATAGTGGAAGTAAAATAGTTTAGTTAATTTATTCGGTTTGTTGAGGGCCCCGATGGAAACATCGGGGTTTTTTTATAAGTGCTTTTTAAACAGTTCTCGCTTTTCACTCCGAATAGTTTCATTTTCAATGGCCAAAGTTACCAGCGCTTTATCTTTCTCTCTTTGATTGACCAAAATATTATACTGAGAAACGGTCAAAGAATTTGGAGCCTTTTCCAGGAGTTCCAAGGAATCGCCCTTAGAAACCTCACCTTCTTTCAATACTCGGACATAGGTGCCAGGACGACCATAATCCAAAAACTCTTTAATGACACTTTGCGTTCCAAATTTGATACCTAGTTTAAAGCATGGCTGACGAGGTTCTGAAATTTGTACGGTTGCGGTACCGAGACTATAGATTGCGCCGACCTTCAGTTGCTCTTCATCCAGGCCACTGACTGTTAGGTTTTCTCCAAACATACCCCATTCCCAGTTTAGATGGGGGTATTTTTTCTTCCAATCTTCATAATAATCTGAGCCAAAGAGATAACAGGCTTTATGCTCCCCGCCATGGTATTTGCGATCAATGACAGCATCATTGACGACATCTTCTTTTCCTAAGAATATTGGGGTACTCACCGATTTTTTGAAAATACCCGTTTGAATTTCCCGACCCCTCCAAGAGACCGTTCTGGGTTGTGCGATGTTGGTGCTAATAATCTTCATACTATGAAGATAAAAAAACCACCACTAAAAGTGATGGTTCTTTTTTGGGTTGGTTTGTGATGTATTATTCTTTTTCCAACTTTTTGGTCATATAGAATCCTACTTGAAGTCCGACTCCTGCCATTATCAAGATGGTTCCTGGGTAAGCCACTTCTTCATAAATGTTAAATAAATTCTCCAATGCTGAAGCAATAAAGAAGGCCAGTCCTATACCGATTAAAAGAATGGAGAAATTAATTAGAAAGATTTTCCATCCCGGAATGTATCCGCTATCCTTACTTCTTACGAAAATATTTGCATCGGCGCCTTTTTCAATTAAGGCCAAACGCTCTTTGTTACGGGTTGAAAGAAACAAATAAACAATTCCGAAGACCATTAAAAAAAAGCCCGTTGGTACTAGTATTCCTGCTGCCATGATGATTTTGTTTTTAATTGATAAATAAACTCATTTGCCCCATATGACGACGCGGTTTTAAAAAAGGTTACACAAACAAAAACTTTTTTTAGCTTTAAGTAACCTCACTACCATTATTGTCGTCAAAGCATAAAATGAAAGGAACTGACCAACCTAACATAAAAGCTATAATAGCTGGGGATTCACGTGAATTTTCAGTTCTGGTGGATGCATACAAGGGTGTGGTCTTTACCGTGGCATTAAGAATGTTGAAGAATAGGGAGGAAGCTGAGGAAGTAGCGCAAGATACTTTTATAAAAGTGTATAAGTCGTTACCAAGATTTAAGGGGGATTCAAAATTGTCAACCTGGATCTATCGAATTGCATATAATACCTGTCTTGACCGACTAAAGAAGAATAATAGGGATTTGAATAATATTGCCATCGATGAAATTGAAGGCTTTGAAATTAAAGATGTGGACAACGCCTTGGAGCGTATTGCGAGTTCT
>CAYNUM010000095.1:0-7409 GCA_964400025.1 uncultured Croceivirga sp. | reverse complement strand
TTGCTTTTGTAATTTTTGGGGTTTATTTATAAGCTGGGAGGAGACAAACTAAAAACCATATTCTTAAGGAGTGAAAATTAATATCATCAACCGCTCAAAGCATGATTTGCCGCATTATGAAACAGCGTCTTCGGCGGGCATGGATTTAAGGGCAAACATACCGGAATCGATAACGTTAAGACCATTGGAACGCACTATTGTCAAAACAGGCTTGTTTATTGCATTACCCGTTGGGTATGAAGCACAGGTGCGCCCTAGAAGCGGATTGGCCGCTAAGAAAGGAATTACTGTTCTTAACGCCCCGGGAACCATAGATGCTGATTACCGTGGCGAAATCGGGGTGATTCTGGTCAATCTTTCCAATGAAGATTTTGTGGTTGCCGACGGAGAGCGTGTGGCACAATTGGTTATTGCAAAACACGAACGGGCCGAATGGATTGAAGTTGAAGAACTTTCAGAAACTTCACGTGGCTCAGGCGGGTTTGGAAGTACCGGTGTCAAGTAAATGGGCAAGGCTTTGACTATACGTTAATAAAAGCAACCGAATCCAAAAAATATCTTCCAAAAGAATGCGTTGGCATAAGAGATATGCCAATATTAATTTTTAAGTAACCATTTACCAAAACATATGAAAATCATCGTTCCAATGGCCGGTCGCGGCTCACGATTAAGACCACATACCTTGACCGTTCCAAAGCCTTTGATTCCAGTGGCAGGTCGCCCCATTGTCCATAGACTAGTCAGTGATATTGCCAAAGTACTGGGAGAACCGATTGAAGAAGTTGCCTTTATTCTGGGTGACCCCGCCTTTTTTGGAGATGATGTGGTAAAGAGTTTGGAAAAGCTGGCACAAGAACTTGGGGCCAAAGCAAGTATTTATCGCCAATTGGACCCCAAAGGAACGGGGCATGCCATAATGTGCGCTGAACCTTCTTTATCTGGCCCTGCAGTAATTGCTTACGCCGACACACTTATTCGAGCAGATTTTAATTTGGACAAAGAGGCGGATAGCGTGATTTGGACAAAACGGGTAGATAACCCGGAAGCTTATGGCGTGGTCAATCTCAATGAGGATAGCCATATTGTAGAGTTGGTCGAAAAACCCAAAGAATTCGTAAGTGACCAAGCCGTTATCGGTATTTACTACTTCAAAGATGCAGGGGTGTTACGAAATGAACTACAGTTCGTCTTAGATAATGATATCATAAATGGCGGCGAATATCAGATTAATGACGGCATTAAACGCATGATGGCCGATGGCAAGGTATTTGTTACGGGTAAGGTTGATGAATGGATGGATTGTGGCAATAAAAATGTGACCGTGGAAACCAATCAGCGTATGTTGGGCTTTTTGGAAAAAGACGGGGAAAAGCTTATTGCAGAATCGATAACAAAAGAAAACGCCAACATTATTGAACCATGCTTTATTGGCGAAAATGTGGTTCTTAAAAACGTAACGGTTGGACCTTTTGTTTCGATTGGTGACAATACGGTCATTGAAGACTCAACCGTTAAAAATAGCCTAATCCAAACCAAGAGCGTTATTAAAAATGCTAATTTGGATAATGCCATGATAGGTAATCATGTCTACTATGACGGTAAATTTGAGACCATAAGCATTGGCGATTATTCTGTTTTGGAATAAATGCCTTCTTCAACTAAGAAGGATAAGGTAGTGGACTTATGACTAAAAAATTTGGACAAAGTATTTGTGCTGTATTGGTTCTTTTTATGTCACACACTTCTTTTTGCCAAAACATTCCCGATTCTACCGTTTCAGGCGATTGGAAATTAGTCTCAGATGGAGATTTAACAGATAGCACATTGATTTTCTATCGATTTCAGAGGGATGAGTCTGAGCTTTTTGGTCAAACGAATAAATATTCTTTTTCGATTACCGAAAATGGCTTTGGATACACTCATGGAAGTTTGCCACAATGTGCCACTGAAATCAATTTTTGGAGGGACAGATGGAATTATGACCAGGACACAGGCACTATAATTCATCTGTTTATAAATAATAAAATTATACTACAATCTACATCGTACAGCATTACCCGGCTAAATGATAAAGAGATGAGGCTTGAACTGGTAGAAGAATATTACAATGAAGATTATGAGAATTGAGAAAAGCCTTCGTATTATACTCTTCATTGCTATAGTGTTATTGCTATCCAAAGAGACTCTTGCCCAAGAATCCCCAAAAACCATACAAGAAGAGGAAAGTGCCGAGGTATTCTTAGAGGAATATACCGATGAGTTTCAAGACACTTTTTTTGAGGCATTAAAACAAAAGGGTATACAGAACTACGATCGCGCTATCAATCTTTTATTAAAGTGTAAGCAATTACAACCCGATGATATCGCAATAGACCACGAGTTGGCCAAGGTCTATTTTTTAGATAAAAAATATATACCCGCACGACAATATGCCATTGAAGCCTTGATAATAGAACCCGAAAACTATTGGTTCTTATCCAACTTGGCAGCGATTTCCGAGAAACAAGGGGTTCCTTTTGAAAACCTTGAAAACACTATTCCTTTTGATAATGAATCCCTACAGTTCAATTTGGCCAAGTACTATTATGAAAGGGGTAGGTATCAAGAGGTAAAAGATATTCTTGCCGAGCTTAAAATGAATCAAGAACGTTCACTGCTCTTACAAAAGACAAACGACTCATTGAATAAATTAAATGTAGAGGCTACCGTAACTGGAGTTGAAACTAAAATCGTAACGGAAAAGGAGCCTAACAATCCTGTTGAAATCCTTAGCGACACTTTGGAAAAGCTGCTAGCTGAAAACGACTCGAAAAATTTGGAACAAAAGGCTACAGAGGCCTTGGAAAATTATCCCTTGCAGCCAGACTTCTATTTCTACAAAGGTGTTGCACTGATTCGAAATAATAAAAATAAAGATGGCATTGCCCTTTTAGAAGAAGGTTTGGATTACCTGTTTGACAACCCTAGTTTGGCAGATAGATTTTATCAAGAACTCGCTGATGCTCACCAAGCATTGGGCAATAGTTCAAAAGCCAATGAGTATCTTAGTAAGATAAAATCTGGTTTTCAATGAAAGCAAATGGTTTTGGCATAAAGATTTTATCTGTTTTCTTATTGATTTTTTCTAGCGTACTGACTTCTTGTAAGTCAAAAAAGGCCGTTTTAAATGGTGATGTGACTGCCTCTATTTCAACCCGAAAAATTATTCAAAATCATTATGACAATGCATTGGATTTTGAAACCATAAGCGGTAAAATCAAGATTGATTATGAAGAAGGTGATCAAAGCCAAGGGGTAACCGTAAGCCTTCGAATGAAAAAAGACGAGGTCATTTGGATAAGTGCCCCTTTAGGAATGTTCAAAGCCTTGGTTACTCCTAATAGGGTTTCTTTTTACAACCGACTAGAAAACGAATATTTTGATGGTGATTTTGAATATCTGACCGATCTTTTAGGTTATGAAATGGATTTTGAAAAAGTTCAGAATGTCTTTGTCGGCAACACTGTTTTAGACTTAAGAGATGAGAAGTATGCTTCCTTTCAAGAAAACAACGCTTATATTTTGAAGCCTAGACAAGAACAAGAGCTCTTTAAAATCTTATTTTCTCTAGAACCACAACATTTCAGGGTCAAAAACCAACAAATTTCCCAGCCCGAACAAAATCGGTTTTTGAGAATGGAGTATTCCTATCAAATGCTCAGTGAAAAGATTGCGCCGAGTTTGGTAAACATCGAAGCGGTCAATGAACATGGTGTCCGTAAAATTGATTTAGATTTTAAAAATATTGAGTTCAATCGGAAATTGAATTTTCCTTACAAGATCCCAAAAGGATTTAAAGCTTTAGTTGCGAGATAACAGTTGTGATAAAAGTGGTCAAATATTTTGTTTTATTTCTGGTCTTTTCGGGATTGGGTAGCGAACTATGTGCGCAAACAAGTGAGCAAAAGGCGCTAGAGGCAAAACGGGCACAACTGCAGAAAGAAATTCGAGAGATGAATCGCCTACTTTCTGAAGAGAAAGCTGAAAAAGGAAATGTTTTGGAACAAATGGAGCTATTGGACCAGAAAATCAACATGAGGCAAGAACTCATTCGAGTGACCAATAAACAGTCAAACCTTTTAAACAGGCAAATCAATGCCAATGTTCGAAAGATTTCAAAACTCCGGGAAGACCTTGAACTTTTAAAGGAAGATTACGCCAAACTTATTGTGAGTTCATACCAGCAACGTTCAAATCAGAACAGGCTGATGTTTTTACTCTCATCGGATAATTTTTTTCAGGCCTTTAAACGTTTGAACTATCTAAAACAATACGCCGAATTCAGAAAAAAGCAAGGCGAGGACATCCAAACCAAAACTACTGAGTTGACCACTTTGAACAAAGATCTGGTGGATCAGCGCAAACGGAAAGAACTTCTTATAACGGAGAATCGTAAGGTAAGAAATCAGCTTTCATTGGAAATCGATACTCAAAAAGGCCTTCTGAAAACAATAATGATCAACGAGGCCACCTATGCTGAAGCTATCAAAGAGAAACAAAGGGAAGCTCGTAAGATCGATCAAGAAATCGAACGTCTCATCAGAACAGCAATTGCCAATGCGAATAAAAAATCAGGAAAATCCGGGAGGTCTTCTTTCGCAGAAACACCTGAGTCTCGAGCATTGGCCTCAAGTTTTACGGCCAATAAAGGGCGCTTGATATGGCCAGTTGAAAAAGGGGTGAAAAGTCAAGGATTCGGAGTGTATGCTGATAAGATATATCCAGGCATTAAGCACCAGAATAACGGGGTTACCATTTCAACCAATAAGGGAGAAAAAGCGCGTGCAATTTTTGATGGTGAAGTCATCGATGTAAAAACGATTCGAACAGGGCAAAAGGTCGTTCTCATACGTCATGGGAACTTTATTTCTACCTATTACAACTTAGCGAACGCCTATGTTCAAAAAGGAGATATAGTAAATGCGAGAACCGAATTGGGCGAAGTATATACCAATCGGAATAATGGTTTGACCAAACTAAAGTTTTACCTCTATCAAGAAAACAAAAAGTTGAATCCAGAAGATTGGATCTATCAATTGTAATCAAATGAAAAAAATTACTGATTTACAGGGAACATTTACCTTGAACAATGGTGTTGAGATGCCCTATTTTGGACTTGGAGTATATCTTTCAAAAGAAGGGCAAGAAGTCATTAATGCGGTAAAATGGGCCATAGAAGCTGGCTATCGCCATATTGATACGGCTGCTGTATATAAAAATGAAGATGGCGTAGGGGAAGGAATCAAGCAAAGTGGTATCGATAGAGCAGAATTGTTTGTGGTAAGTAAAGTTTGGAATGCAGACCAAGGCTATGATTCGACATTAAGAGCATTTGATGCCAGTTTAAAACGATTGAACACAGATTATCTCGACCTTTATTTAATTCATTGGCCTGTAGCAGGAAAGTACAATGATACTTGGAAGGCACTGGAAAAATTATATGCTGATGGTCGCGTAAAGGCCATAGGTGTCAGCAACTTTTTACAGCATCATTTAGAGGATATATTAAGTTCAGGGTCTATAGTCCCCATGGTTAATCAAATGGAATTTCATCCTTTTTTGGTTCAGCAAGAATTATTGGATTTCTGTAGCAAGAATAAAATCCAATATGAAGCTTGGTCTCCTATGATGCAGGGAAAGATTTTCAGTATGCCTGAGTTTCAACAACTAGCTGAAAAATACAGTAAATCGATTGCACAAATTGTATTACGATGGGATTTGCAGAAAGGCGTAATTACCATACCAAAATCCTCTAAAAAGGACCGAATTGCTGCGAATGCGGATATTTTCGATTTTGAATTGGATGATGAAGATGTAAAATTATTGGATGCAATGCACCGTGGACAACGTTTCGGCCCCGACCCTGACAATTTTGATTTTTAAGAATCACCCATAAACAAGGCCCGAAGTTCGGTAGCCTCAGTAGGCTTCATTTTTCCTGCCAATACCAAACTCAATTGTTTTCTTCTAAGGGCTGCAGCAAAACGGTCTTTTTCCAAATCTGTCTCTGGTTTAAGTGCGGGTACTTCGGTTGGTGTACCGGTTTCATCTACTGCAACAAAGGTATAAATCGCCTCATTGGCCTTTACCCGCTCACCACTGATACGGTCTTCCATCCATACATCAATAAAGATTTCCATAGAGGTCTTGAAAGCACGGGAAACAGCAGCTTCTACGGTCACCACACTACCCAAGGGAACCGACCGGTTAAAGGCAACATGGTTGACGGAGGCTGTTACCGTTATTCTTCGGCTATGTCTTCTTGCGGCAATACTTGCGGCACGATCCATTCGAGCAAGAAGTTCCCCACCAAATAAATTATTTAAAGGGTTGGTTTCACTTGGTAAGACCATGTCAGTCATTACTGTACGGGAATCACTAGGTGTTTTTGGGAGCATTGCAACAAAATTTGTGCAAATGTAGTCCAATAAAAATGAGAAGTTGGGGAAGGGGAATGCTTATTTTTCAGAAAGCATCCAGGCGTCTGAAGAGACGTTTGTTTTGATTTTTCTTAAATAAACAAGGGCTTTATCGCTATCTGAAAAACTATCAAAAGCTACTTGGTGCAGGCCATAACGATTGACCCCTATATATGACGCATTGAACCCCCTTTTTTTAAGCTGGGTGATTTTCTTGTCCGCATTTTCTTTTACTCGAAATGCCCCAGCGATAATGTGGTGCATAGGTCCTTCCGACTTTTTCGAAACGTTAAGTTTCAATGAAGGTAGTTTTACAGGGCTACTTTCAAAAAACGTGGCTTCTTGAATGTGTTTGGAGACCTGTTCGCGCACTTCTTGTTGTACCAAAACCTGTTGTTGTTCGTTTTGACGGTAGAACTGGTAGGCACTAGTCCCAGTTGCTAGTAATAGTAAAAGGGTGGCGGCATATTTTAACCATTCACGAGAAGTTGAGGATGACTTTCGCTCAGGAGTTATGATAAAAGGTATTTTTTCTTCCAAGGCCTCTACTTCTTCTTTTAGTTTTTCACGTAGTACGGGCGTAGCGCCGAAAGAAGAAAATCCAAAGGAAGATGCTAGATAATTGTACCCTTCTTCAGGTGAAAACTGAATTCGCTCCTCTTCGCCCATCCAGAGTTTCCCAATTCCTTCCAAGAAAATGGATTTTCCGCTTTCCAATGCTGTTTTCCATTGTTTGGAAACCTCAACTACCTCAACCAATAGTTCCTCATAAGGGAGGTTTTTAGCGTTGGAAATGTGAGAAACCAAAAGCCCATCGTTTTTCGTCAGCTGTTGGTTAAAAGAGAGGTTTTTTTTGGGAGGGTGTGTACACTCGGATGTGTGTGTGTGTGACCTGTGTGGGTATTATGCGATATGTTGATGATGCCGCTCTATCTTGCTGCAAGGCCAAAG
>CAYNUM010000094.1:7203-7415 GCA_964400025.1 uncultured Croceivirga sp. | reverse complement strand
CCCTAGAAAAACTTTTCTCATAATACTAAATATTTTAAAGGTTAATTAGATACGATTTTCCTTAGCAATCGCGCCAAAATTAGATAAAAAGCATTCTGGCAATAATTGAGCATCGTTAATCTTTTACTAAAATGTTAAAATTGTTCACTTGATGTACGAAGTGAGACCATACTATGGATTTTACGGGGTAATAATTTATCAGAAAATTAGAC
>CAYNUM010000094.1:0-7193 GCA_964400025.1 uncultured Croceivirga sp. | reverse complement strand
ATGTTAATGTCGGATAAAAAGTGCTTCTTCTAGAAAATTAGACTTTCCCTTTTTACGTCTCATGGCCCTGTAGTTGCTGTAAAAGCTTATGTGTGAGCGAAATATGGCAAAAGCATGGCGTCCTCTAAACTGAAAAAGAAAACGTACCGCAGCAATACCATCCAATAGCAATCTTCCCAAAATTATAGGCCTTGCGGACTTGGCAGGTAGATTTTTAACGATGGAATACAATGAATTACGAAAGTTCAGAAACGTTTTTTGTGGGTTGGAATTTTTTAAAGTGGACCCTCCTAAATGGTATACCAAACTTTCACCAACATAGTATGCTGAATATCCCGAATTTTTGGCCCTCCAGCATAAATCGACTTCCTCTTGATGGGCAAAATAGTCTTCATCAAAACCCTCAAGTTCCCAAAAAACCGCTTGCCTTATAAACATACAAGCACCCGTTGCCCAAAATATTTCAAGAGTATCATCGTATTGACCTTCATCTTTTTCTAAAGACTGAAAAATTCGTCCCCTACAAAAGGGATAACCGTACTTGTCTATAAAGCCACCAGCAGCTCCAGCATATTCAAAATATTCTGGACGCTTTAAATCGAGAATTTTGGGCTGTACGATAGCTGTCTTGTCGTTATTGGCGAATTGTTTGATGATAGGCTCCAACCAATTTTCAGTGACTTCAACATCTGAATTTAGTAAGCATAGAATATCTGCTTTAATGGATTTTAGGCCTTTATTATACCCGCCTGTAAAACCTAAGTTGCTTTGATTTTGAATAAGGCCGACCTTGGGAAATTTTTCTTTGACAACTTCAACAGAATTATCTTTCGAAGCATTATCAATAACATAAATATCAGCGTCTTTGGAAAATTCCAAAACACTGGGGAGAAAACGTTCCAACAGCTCAGCACCGTTCCAGTTTAATATGGCAATAGCGACTTTCAAAACGGGAGCAAATTAACGGCTAAAATCAGGAATATCCTTAAGGAATTGATATTTTTCATTTACCCTGTCCATTTGGCAATAGTAATGGTCAAGGCCATTCGTGACCATTAGGTATTTGGCATTGGCTTTCATATTGTATCTAGCCACTTGGTCAAAAACCTCTTGATCTATCACTATGCTGGGCGATTTACATTCAACAAGGATTTCGATGGAGGTATCCAAATTGTAAACCACGATATCATAGCGTTTTTGAAGCCCATTGATTATTAGTTTCTTTTCAACATTAATATGACTCAACGGGTATTTTTTTATGAAGGTCAAATTATGAAGCACATGCTGCCTTACCCATTCCTCTGGTTGAAGTACCACAAATTTTTTGCGGACGATATCAAATATTTGGACTTGATTTTCGGTATTTTTAACCCTGAATTTGAAGTTGGGGAAGTTCAACTTTACCATGATTCAAAAGTCTGGATTTTTTTTAGATGGAAGAAGCCAAAAGAATAGTTACCGCTATCAAATCGGGAGAAATAAAGCCCATTTATTTTTTAATGGGTGAGGAACCGTACTATATCGATAAGATATCTGATTTCATTTCAAAAAGTATTCTTACTGAAGAAGAGAAGGGCTTTAACCAAATGGTGGTTTATGGTAAAGACACATCCGTCGACGAGGTGGTATCACACGCCAAGCGCTTTCCTATGATGGCTGATTATCAAGTGGTCATTGTGAAGGAAGCACAGCACCTTTCAAGAACCATCGAACAATTGGTTGCTTACGCTGAAAACCCACAGGCTACGACTGTTTTGGTTGTTTGTTACAAGTATAAGAAGCTGGACAAACGTAAAAAACTGTACAAAACCGTTTCAAAATCGGGAGTCTTGTTCGAGAGCAAAAAACTCTACGAAAACCAGGTCGCCGATTGGATACGTCGTGTGTTATCTGGTAAAGGTTATGGTATTTCGCCGAAATCTTCTGCGATGCTGGTAGAATATCTTGGTACTGATTTAAGTAAAATTGACAACGAATTTCAAAAACTCTTTTTGTCCATCGAGAAGGGGCATGAGATAACCCCGGAATTAATTGAGAAATATATTGGCATAAGCAAAGACTACAACAATTTCGAGCTTAAGAAGGCCATAGCGGAGCGAAATATGTCGAAAATCAGTCGTATTATCCATTATTTTTCGCAAAATCCGAAAGACAATCCTTTTGTCTTGACCGTCGCCTTACTGCATACCTTTTTTTCACAGTTATTGCAGTTTCATGGGCTAAGGGACCAATCCTCCAAATCAGTGGCTCAAAGTTTGGGTATCAACCCGTATTTCGTTGGGGAATTCCAGATAGCTGCAAAAAATTACCCTATGAAACGAGTAAGCCATATTATTTCAGGCCTTCGCAACTTGGACTTAAAGGGCAAAGGATTGGGTGCCCAGAATATCTCCCAGGAAGATCTATTAAAAGAACTGTTGGGGCTGGTCTATTGATTATTTCTTGTCAATACTGTATTTGCCTGGTCCCAAAAGTATAATGGTCGCAAAGAGTACAGAATATAGCCATGCCTTTTCTTGCGTGCCAAATGGGTCCGCGCCGTGCACGATGATGGCGGCGACCAGCATAGTAATTAATGCAGGTATTGCAGCTAGCCTTGTTTTGAAACCGATGATTATTAAAATTGGCGCAATAAACTCACCAACAACGGCTAAAAATAGGGAAGGGGCTTCACCGATTCCAATGGGGTCGGCGAACTTAAAATCACCAGAAACTAATTTCATGAATTTTGAGTAACCATGGGTCAACATCATCAATGCTGTAGTTATCCTCAAAAAAGCAAGACCCAGATGGGTCATTAATGTATTATTCATAATCAGGGGAACTAATTTTTACAAAACTAAAATTTTTTAGGAAATGGAAGAAAAGGCGTAATTATCTCCTGAGGACAGTCTAGGCTTTTAAAAATGAGGCTAGCAATTAAGGGCTAGCGGTTTAAGTGTCTAGCGCAGGGCTGGATAGTTCTCTGGGTCGGTTTCCCGCATTATGTCATATACCTTCTCAAAAATATCTTCTTCATTGGGCTTGGAAAAGTAGTCCCCGTCAGTGCCGTAAGCTGGTCTATGCGCCTTGGCAGATAGTGTTTGAGGTGCACTGTCCAAATATTCATAGGCTCCCTGTTTCTCAACAATTTCTTGCAATAGATAAGCTGAACCTCCACCAGGTACGTCTTCATCGATTACCAAAAGTCGATTGGTCTTTTTGATACTTTCCAAAACCTTATGGTCTATGTCGAATGGTAATAATGATTGTGCATCGATGACTTCAGCATCAATACCAACTTCGAGCAAATCCTTGGCAACTTTATGTACCATTCGCAATGTGGAACCGTAAGATAACAAGGTAATATCGCTTCCTTCTTTAATAGTTTCAACCACACCGATGGGCGTACAGAACTCCCCAAGATTTGTTGGTTTGGGCTCTTTAAGGCGATAGCCATTGAGGCTTTCAATTACTAAGGCAGGTTCATTGCCTTTCATCAGAGTGTTGTAAAAACCTGCGGCCTGTGTCATATTTCTGGGCACCAGGATATAGATGCCCCTTAGGGTATGGATTAATCCGGCCATAGGCGACCCAGAGTGCCAAATACCCTCTAATCGATGTCCTCTTGTTCTAATAATCAAAGGAGCTACTTGTTTGCCGGCCGTACGATAATGTAGTGAAGCCAAATCATCGGTTAACGTTTGAAGGGCATAGAAGATATAATCGAGGTATTGAATTTCTGCTATTGGACGAAGTCCACGTAGCGCCATTCCAATGCCTTGGCCGATAATTGAGGTTTCGCGAATTCCCGTATCAGCGATACGATGAGTGCCATACTTTTTCTGGAGCCCTTCAAGACCCTGGTTCACATCCCCAATATTGCCCGTATCCTCACCAAAAATTAATGCCTTTGGGTATTTTTCAAAAAGTTTGTCAAAATTATCCCTAAGAATAATCCTGCCATCAACCATTTCGGCATCAGACTCATGAGTAGGGGCAACGCCTTTGGTATTTGTTAGTTTATCGGGTAGCTCACTGAATAAGTGGGAACTATATTTCTCTTGTTCTTGCCCCAAATAGGAAGCAACCCAGTTTTGGAGCTCTTCTTTGCCTGGATTATTTTCACCAATCAGATAACGAAGGGCCTTTCGACCACTTGATGCCAAGTCTTTTTTACTTGGTTCATCAACGGCAATCAAGTTGTTCTTTATTTTATTAATGAACACTTTGTTCGGACTCTGAGCTGCCGAATTCTCTAAAATTGATACCAGTCGCTTTTTTTGTGCCAAGTGTGGAGAGAGAAACTCCGACCATGCCTCTTTTTTAGCGTTCCTTACTTCCTGTTTACACGATTTTGCGATGCTTTTCAATTCTTCTTCGCTCGCAATATTGTTTTCGAGAATCCACTCCTTAAATCTTTTGTTACAATCGTTCTCTTTTTCCCAATCCAACCGTTCGGCACTTTTGTACCTTTCATGGGAACCAGATGTAGAATGGCCCTGAGGTTGGGTTAGTTCGGTAACATGAATTAAGACTGGAATATGCGATTCCCTAGCGATATCTGATGCATTTTCGTAGGCATGAATCAGTGCGGTATAATCCCATCCAGGTACTTTAATAATTTCAAAACCCTTTTGGTTGTCATTCTTTTGAAAGCCGCTAAGCGCTTCAGAAATACTACTCTTTATAGTGTGGAACTCTTGTGGTACTGAAATACCGTAGTCATCATCCCAAATACTGATTACCATGGGCACTTGCATGACACCGGCTGCATTTAGGGTCTCAAAGAAATGACCTTCACTGGTACTGGCATTACCAATAGTTCCCCAGGCTACTTCATTGCCATTATTGGAAAAGTTCGTACCATCTATTTCTGGTACATTTCGATAGATTTGGGAGGCTTGAGCCAATCCCAAAAGTCGTGGCATTTGTCCTGCAGTGCAAGAAATATCAGCGCTACTGTTTTTTTGCTTTGTTAAATCTTTCCAAGAGCCATCTTCATTGATACTATGGGTAACAAAATGTCCACCCATTTGTCGGCCCGCACTCATTGGCTCTTTTTCCAAGTCAGTAGTTGCATAGAGACCATGGAAAAAAGCCTTAGGAGGTAAATACCCCAGTGCCATCATAAAAGTCTGATCTCGATAATAACCACTTCGAAAATCGCCATTTCTAAAAGCTCTGGCCATGGCAAGTTGTGGAAGTTCCTTGCCATCTCCGAAGATTCCGAATTTGGCCTTACCCGTAAGTACTTCCCGGCGACCTAATAAACTACATTCTCGACTGATTACAGCAATACGATAATCCTCCAATATTTGTGACTTGAAGTCATCATAGGAAATATCGTTACTTGTCTTTGGGTCGGTGTTCATGTAGTTAGGTATTTTTTGCAAAAATATCAAAAAGTGCGCTTTTTTAAAAACGACATTTGTCATATTTTATTCTTAAAATCCTAAAAAAAACCGCAAAAAAGAAGAAAAATAACAACTCAATCCACTTTTGTGAGCTAAATATTGTGAATTTAATAATTAGAACCACTTTCTCGTAAAGAGTCTGGTAAGTGTTCTAGGGCTTAAGGTGATGACATATCGTATGCGTTCGCCGTAATTGGGTTGAGAAATTTCATATCCGTTATTACTGTATACCGGGAAATAGAGTTCAAAGAAATCAGTGACCAGATTTAAACGAATGCCCGAGTCGTAAACAAATCGTGCGGGAGTACCTCTGTCCTTGATAGCACCAATATCTCCATAAACCTCAATCCATTGCCAAAGATTAAAACTCAAATTTCCTGCAACCAACCAATCGTTTGCGAACCGATCTTCGAAGATGGACTTAAATCCGCCCTCAGCCAGAACAAACTGTTGACTGGTAATACCTGTGGCATTTTGGGAACGATTCAAATACTCTAGGTCAAACAGATAATCTGTTGGTCGGTCCAATGCGAAACTGAAAAAATCTGAATCGGTATTATTTGTAATGAACTTACCTGCGTAAAATCTTAAGTTCAGCTGCCTGTTAGTAAAGTATAGTGTACGTTGTTCCCATTCAAAAGAAACCTTTGAGAAATTACTGGCAACTTGGGTATCAATGACCCACGACTTGAACTTTAAAATATTGTTATCAATATCGCCGTACCTTAAGTTGAAAACAGAAAAATCGGGATCGGTATCAATGTCGTCGATGATACTAGGATCTATATCTCTAAAGACATTCCGCATTCGAAAAAATAGGAATTGCCTTCGGTTTGATAAAAAGTCCTTCGGCCGCCAAATAAAGTTGACTGCGGGTGTTATGGTAGTAAATCGGGAATTCGTATCAAAGAATGAAGTGCCATACCCCATGGAATAATTAATGGAGTTTAATTTGCCTTCATTGAAAAATTGACGTTTCAAGAACGAAGCACTACCTACTAAGGCTTTTTCTTTGGTGGAATATTGGGGTTTAAAGCTAAACGTAAACTTTCGATTGATGAAGGTACGATTGTTCAAGGTCATACCTGCGGTTATACCGTTGTTCACATTAAACTTAAATTCGGGGAAATAAAAAAGTTGATTGTAGTAAGGATTTTCAATATCCTTAAAGAAGCGAAGTTGAAGCTTCTTGTTACTTGATAGAAAGCCATTTAGGCTCTTCCAATTGTCCCTTTGGTTTACTTCGGGAATTTTCTTGTCGTAATTAAGGACCAATCGACTTTCATCGCTATTAGGAATAGTAAATGTCTTAGTGGTATCAATATCGGTAAACCAGTATTTCGAAACAACAGAGTCTTTCTTAAGGCCAAATAGGGAAATAGGTACTTTAGACCCTGTTCTGTTTTTTATGGTCAATGATATCGAATCTTCCCTTTTTTCAACCTTTCCGATTTTAAAGTCTATATTATCACGTCGCTCAACAAATTCTTCAAAGAACCAATCGATATCTTTGGTGGCTTTTGATTTCAAAAAGTCTTCGAAGGTTTTGGCCCTTAGTTTGGGCTTTGAGTTGTGCGCACCATAGAATTCAAGAATTCCGTCGTCAATGATTTCATATCCGAGGTATTCTCCTAGATAAGACATACCCAAACCAGCTTTGTACCGATTTGCTATTTTTTGGTTCCAACGAGTTAGGGAATCATTGGGCGTATTCAGTGATTGATGGTCATTGCGGCGAACAGAGGCCATCTGTAATAGATAGTACTGTTCATTGAAATCCATTTTGGCCAGATTGTA
>CAYNUM010000093.1:0-7458 GCA_964400025.1 uncultured Croceivirga sp. | reverse complement strand
GTAAGTCAATCCAAACCACGAATCCTTTATCCCTCAGTTTTGAAATCCAACCACTTAAGACCACATTTTGGTCGATGTTTGAGGAGTGCAATTCACCACAAGTATGGGTTCTGTACATGAAATTAAAATTTAAGGGGCAAAGTTAGTGAGTTCCCTTTTTTTGGGCACAAGTATTTTGCTTCATTTTGAATTGCCGTTTGTACAGATTTTGTGACCATACATACAATTGAAAGTAATTTTCTATTCAGTTTTGAAAAACGCAAACATCACAAAAACAATTATTTACAATTATAATGTAAATTTAATGTAAATAAAAAGTTAGGTAAAAATATATTTAATGTAAAATAATTTGTAAATTTGTAACGTTAAGGTAAATAGAAGTCTCACTCTAAGGAAAAGATATTATGAAGAAAGCACTACTTATTATAATGGCACTGGGATTAACTTTTACATATGCTCAGAAAAAGGAGCCCACTTTTGAACGCGAAGGTGACATGGTCAAAGCCACCTACTTTCATGATAATGGTTTGGTTGCCCAATCAGGTTATATGATTGACGGAAAACTACATGGTGATTGGGTGATGTTCGATGCCAAAGGCGAAAAAATAGCCGAAGGCAGTTACACAAACGGCAAGAGACAAGGCACTTGGTATTTCTGGGAAAACGGAATGGTCAAAGAAGTTGATTTTGTCGACAGTAAAATTACTGCGGTTAAAGATTGGAACCCCTCTGAAGGTGTTACGGTAAACTAACGCTGCTCAACTAGTATAAAAAAAGGCCCGTCAAAACTGACGGGCCTTTTTTTGTGTGATAGGAACTAGGACTAAGCTGCTTTTCTTAGTTCTGTTTCCTTTTTTTCATTGGTCTTATAACTTCCCTTTATCCTGATTTTAATTCTATAAATGATATTGAAAAGTACAGGAACAATAATCAGGGTCAAAAAGGTCGCGACTATTAATCCGAAGATAACAGTCCAAGCCAGTGGTCCCCAGAATATGACGTTATCACCACCTACATAAACTTGTGGATCAAAGCGGCCAAATAACGTGATGAAATTAATGTTCAACCCGGTCGCCAAGGGAATCAACCCAAGTACCGTAGTAATTGCAGTTAAAATTACCGGTCGCAATCGCGCTTTACCCCCTTTGATAATGGTTTCAGTAACTTCTTCACGGGTCAGTAGTTCTTCGTCTGAAATACCCAAGTTCACTTTTTTACGGTCTATCAATATCTGGGTATAATCCAAGAGTACCACTCCATTGTTCACCACAATTCCTGCCAAGGCAATGATGCCCATCATGGTCATCATGATTACAAAGGGCCAACCAGTAGCGACAAGACCTCCAAATACTCCTATGAAACTTAAAAAGATGGCCATCATAATAATTGCAGGCTTTGAGATACCCCCGAATTGGAATACTAAAATCAACATAATCAATCCTAACCCTGAGAAAAAGGCACTCATTAGAAAAGCCTGTTGTTTTGCTTGCTCTTCCAACTCACCCGTATAGTCAATTTTGACTCCATCGGGCATGCCTTTGAAGTTTTCCATCTCTTGCTTGATTTGATCTACGATGATTTGGGCGTTACCTCCAGGCTTTAGTCCTGAGTAAACCGTAACTACCCGTTCTCCATTGATATGCTTGATGGCATTAAAAGAAGAGGTATTCTTACGTTCGGCAACAGCTGAAATAGGAATCTCCTTGATTTTACCACTTGCTTGATCTCTGAAAATAATATTCTGATCAAATAAAGCACTGGTGTTATACCTAAGATCTTCATTGAAACGTACATTGATATCGTAGTCTTCACCATCTTTTTTATAGATGCCTGCCTTATCCCCAAAGATGGAACGACGTAACTGTTGCCCAACTTGCCCAACAGAGACACCAAGTTCACCGGCTTTTTGACGATCAACGATTACCTCCATACCCGGACTGCCCTTATTGACGTCTACTTTAAGGCCTTCCATACCATCAATACTTTTTGAATTGATGAAATTTTTCATGCGTTCGGCCACACTAATTAGGGTGTCGTAGTTCTGACCAATAAGTTCAACGTTTACTGGATACCCTGCTGGTGGTCCAACAGCATCTTTTTCAACGGAAATGGTTACCCCGGGGTAGATGTCTGCCAGTTCATTTTGTATTCGAAGACGTAGGTCTTCCGTATCCAAACCTTCACGAAACTTAAACTCTTGCATTGAGAGGGTAAGCTTGCCCCGGTGCGGCATATCAGCCGCATTTCCGGCTTCGGTGAATGGATTTTCAGCACCTTTACCTACTTGAGAAACCCCAGTATCGACTAAATAATTGACACCGTCTGGTTTTAAATATTGGCCATCGTCAATAATGGCATAGACCCGTTCTTCAATGTCTTTGGTCAAAGCATTGGTTTTCTCAATATCGGTACCCTGAGGATATTCGATATAGACAAAGATTTCCTTAGGGGTATTGTCAGGGAAAAACTCCACTTTGGTGCGTTGACTTCCTATCGAACCCCCAAAAGTGGCAAAGGCCGCAAAGAGCAATAGCATGGTCACCCCGAAATACCAGTATACATTTTTACCGCGAAGCGCATGCTTCAATCGTTTTTCGTACCAGTTTTCCAAACGTACCAAACTGTTCTTTTGAAAACGTGTTGACCAAGGTTTAAGGAGATACTTATAAATCCAGAACATAATGGCCACAACAATCATTAATGTGCCCAAGCCTCTAACCGGTCCGCCGACCAAAAGAATGAACAGACCAAAACCACCCAAGAGTGCACTTATTCTGATCAGTTGTTTTCTAGTGAGTGTTTTTTCTCCAATTTCCATAAATCTTGAGACCAACATGGAGTTCATGAAGATGGCCACGAACAAAGAGGACCCTAATACTACTGATAAGGTAATAGGGAAGTAGATCATAAACTCACCCATAATACCAGGCCACATCCCCAAAGGAACGAAAGCGGCAACGGTTGTCGCCGTTGAAATGATAATGGGAATGGCAATCTCACCAATGCCTTTTTTGGCGGCTTCTTTGCGAGACATACCTTCTTGTTCCATCAATCGGTAAACATTTTCTACCACCACAACTCCATTATCTACCAACATACCAAGCCCCATAATGAGTCCGAAAAGAATCATGGTGTTCAAGGTATACCCCATCGCAGATAGAATCATGAATGACATAAACATCGACATGGGTATTGCAAACCCTACGAACAAGGCATTACGGAACCCGAGGAAGAACATCAAAACCGTAACCACAAGAATAATCCCAAAAATTATGTTGTTGACCAAATCGTCCACTTGATTTAAGGTGGTACTACTACTATCGTTAGCAAAGGTTACTTCTAGATCTTCGGGTAGAAAGTCAATTTGTGCCTCAGCAACGATATCTCGAATCTTTTCAATTGCGATTACATCATTCTTACCAGACCGCTTCTTGATATCCAACATGACCACACTTTGCCCCATCTCACGAGCGTAGGTGTTTTTGTCCTCTTCCGAGAAGGTTACCTTAGCGATATCCCTCAAGTAGACGGTTCCGTTATCGGATTTAACCACAAAATTATTTAGCTCTGAAGGCTTTTCAATTTCACCGGTAATACGAATGGTACGGCGCTGCCCACTTGAAATCAAGTTTCCGGCAGACATGGTCATATTTCCGTTTCGTATGGCATCGATAATCTGTTGAAAATTGACCTTTGCCGCCATCATTTTATTGATATCGACGGCTACTTCCACTTCTTTTTCCTGCGCGCCTCGAATATCGACTTGCTTTACCTCTTCAAGATTTTCAATCTCGTCTTCAAGATATTCTGCAAACTCCTTAAGTTTTTCAACAGGATAATCCCCTTTCATATTTACGTTGAGAATGGGAAAAGACTCCGCCAAATTCAAATCAAAAACATTGGGTTCGACCTTGGCATCATTGAAAACAGGCCAGTCTTCACTAGCCTTTTCAGTATCCACCTCGTCTTTCACCTCTTGTTTGGCATTTTCAACAGTAATATTTTCATCAAATTCAATGACTACCATTGAGTAATCTTCTTGGGAGGTCGAGGTCATCTCAACAAAACTGCTCACATTTTTGAGTCGCTCTTCCAGAGGATCTGTAATCAAACGTTCCATATCCTCAGCCGTATTACCAGGGTATATAGTACTTACATATATTTTGGTTTCCACAGCTTCAGGAAATTCTTCCCTGGGCATCGCGAAATATGACGAGATTCCTATAAAAAGAAATATCGCTATCATCACATAGATGACCGAAGGGTTATCTATGGCCCAAGACGAAAGTCGAAACTCCTTATCTGCGTTCTTTTTTGCTTTTTCCATGATTCAGTCTTTAGACAATAGTTATTATTTGCTCGCTGTGCTTTCGTCGTTTTTTACCTTCACCAACTGCTTGTCACGCACACTTCTTGCACCCTCTACAATAATGTTGTCTCCTGATGCAAGTCCTGATAATACTTCGACGTAATCACCTTGTGTTTTACCCAATTCGATGATTGTTTTTATCGATTGTACTTCATCTTCGGTGCTGTTCTTTTTAGCCAAGTAGACATACTGATCTCCCGTAGCATTTTCAGAAATTACGCTTTGGGGAATTAAGATGGCATCTTCATTGCTGTAATCGTTGATTTTGGCGACTGCGGTTAGATTAGGCTTTACATTACCATCTTTATTAGGAACAGGAATTTCAACGGAAAACGAACGGTTACCAGGGTTAATGAAGTTTCCGGTCTGACGAATTTTAGTTGACACACTTTTGCCCAAAACAGGAAAGTATACTTCCACTGATTTTCCAGGAGTTACATTGGCCAAGTGCGCCTCTGGTACTTGGACCTCAACATACATATCTGAAAGATTGACAATGCGAAAAACCTCAGAACCGGGCCCAGGGCTTACCACAGTACCCTGATCTTTGATAACATCATCAACGATACCCGAAAAAGGTGCCCTGACCGAAGATTTACCCAACTGACTTTCCATCTGTTTTACAGCACTTTGTTGTGCTTCGTAAAGAGTTTTGGCCTCTAGATATTGTATTTCTGAACCAATGTTTTGATCCCACAGCCTTTTCTGGCGCTCAAAAGTCGTTTTGGCCAATTCCAATTGTGTATTCATTTGAGCCAACTGACTTGACAGTCCTCCATCATCAATTGAAGCTAAAAGTTGCCCTTTGGAAACGCGCTGTCCTTCTTTAACGTAAACTCGAATCAATGTACCCGGCATTTCAGGATATACCAATACATTTTGGTCGGTCATGACATCGCCCTGCAGCTCCAAATAATGATCAAATTCTTGTGATTTTACCTCCAAGGTAGATACTAAAGGAAGTTTTGCGTTATTATCCAAATCAGCTATTGCAGCATCCAACAGTTTTACTTGATTTTCAAGGCTTTTCAACTCTTGGGTCATTTCAGATCTTTTGGCACGAATGGCTTCTACATCTTTTCCTGCAATGACATCCTCTACAGAACCTCCGGTTTCTCCGCCACAGGATATGGCCAGAATCGCTACGATTGAACTTAGAATTATTTTTTTCATTTTGATTGATTTACTTATTTAAGATAATTTCCAATGCTGTTTTTCTATTGATTACATCCACCATGGACTGTAAGTACTCTTGCTGGGTAGAATATAACTGGGTCTGTGCTTGGCGCAATTCAAAGCTTGAAGCCAGGCCCTCAGAATATTTGACTTGATTCTGATTTTCAATTCGTTCGGCAAGACTCAGATTATCCTTAGAAGTTTGGTATTGCTCTATTGCCAAGGTGTAATTGCTTTTTGCACTTTCGTGTTGCAATCGAATTTGTGATTCAGCTTGAGTCAGTTGTGTTTTAGCTTTCTCATAAGCGATTTTGGCTCGTTGCGTACCGGCACTTCGACCTAACGAACTGAAAATAGGGATTCTTAAATCGACACCAAGTGTTGAAAAACCGAACCAATCTTGCCCACTGCTGAAAAAGGTAAAATCGTCACCGAACGACTGCCCTCCATAGTTGACAAAGGCATTTAATGTAGGTAGGGCATAGCTTTTGGCCAATTTTAATTCCAATTCACGTTGTTCATTAAGGTTCTTCACGATTTTAAAATCTGTGTTATCCTCCAGTAGAAATGGGGTTTCCATCAAACCAAAATCAATTTTTTGTTGGGCCAGTGCATCAAGATTTTCCGTCAACTCTGTTGGATTATCCAGAGGAAGACCTAACATCAAATTGAGCATTTGCATAGTGATTTTTTCCAATCGCTTTGCATTCTTCAATTGATTATCGATTGACGATAGCGTAATCTGTAACTGGTCTACACTTTCTTGGTCACCAAGACCGTTTTCAAATATTTTGGTAGTCTCAAAAAGATTGTCCTCAAGTGTCTTTTTGTTTTTTTCCAGTATGATAACGTTTTCCTGGGTTAGCAATACGTTGCCGTAGGCTTCAACAACGGCCGTTTTTACATCAAGATCCGTCTTTTCTTTAAAGTTTTTGCTATATCTCAAAAAAGCTTGTGTGGCCTGTACACCAACAATGTACGAACCATCGAAAACTTGTTGGGTCAAAGTGGCCGTAGCGGTCATTTGTTGGGGTTGTCCAAAAACAACTTCTTCAAAGGTGCCTGGCTCCCCACCAAAAAACTCGGCAGGTATCTGGGCAACGGGTTGTTTCAGTTGGTTTTGGTAGTTCACAGCACCACTAATTTGAGGTAATCCTGTAGCGATAGTCTGCCACTTTTGCTTTTGGGCATCTATTAAATCACGATTTGCATTAATTGCATCGTAATTGTGTTCAAGTGCATAGGTTATGGCCTCGTCCAAAGAAAAGGCAATCTTTTCTTCTTGTGCCGAAAGAGGTACAGACCATAATAGCAATATGATTCCTATTTTGATGATTGTTCGCATTTATTCTAGGTTTGAATTGATGATTTCGTTTAATATTTTTCGACCTTTTGGTGTTACTATGCCTCTCAAGTGATACTCCAGGTAATAGTCTTCGAGTTCCGGTTTGGTGAACATGGTGTTGGGGAAAAGGTCTAAATCCCCGAGACTGACGGCGCCAGAAAAATAAATTCGAGCTACGAATTGTACGTCAAGATTTTCACGATAAATACCGATATCCATTCCCCGCTTTACATTATCCACTACACATTCCTGCATAACACAAAACTCTTTGTCTTTCAAAGACTCAAAAAGTTTGGGATAATACTTCTGTAACTGGTATTGTGGCGAAGCCTTTTCGTCTTTCAATCGAGACATGACGAACTTTTTGATTTCGTAAAGCTCTTCGATGGGATTCTTCTTAAGGGCGACGATTTCATCTATTCCGTTCGAAATTTCCCAAAACAATCGCATGGTAGCTTCTTCCACTAACTGGGTTTTGTTCTCAAAATGACTGTAAATGGTCTTTTTCGAGATGCCCATTTCATGTGCGAGGTCATCCATAGTCACACTTTTGAACCCTAGGTTCAAA
>CAYNUM010000092.1:0-7498 GCA_964400025.1 uncultured Croceivirga sp. | reverse complement strand
CTGTCATAAGTTGGATCCAATGTGATGTATCCTGTCTTATTTCCAGAGGCAATAGTAATCGAAGGACCAGAAAGGGTATAATCAACCCCTTGTGTTGCAGTACCCCCTATACTCAAATTTATTGTTGTTGCACTTGTTGCAGCAACATCTAGGGTTGCCGTAATGGTCACCACACCCGCAGCATCCTCATTTACAGCATTAGACGTAGCCGTCAAGGTCACCACAGGGTCGGCAGCCACTGGTAATATATTGGTAAAGGCCAAGATTGAAAGGGCTTGTTGCGACTGATAGCTCACATAATTGTTCGCATTCTCCAGACCGATCTTAGTTACATCTTCACGAACAGAAGCTGGAGTAAAATTAAACTCCGTGCGATCTGGACCAAACTGACCAATGGCATCCGGTAACGGCCCTGGAGGGAACCCATCAACAACAATCGCATTTGGAAAATCACCTACTGGATTTTCATTAACTGGAATGTTGCCCCCATTTTGTACTGGGCTTTCCCCTGAACCTGTAAACATTACCGAATAAATTTCGGTCACCCCATTAAGTACATTTTCATCAGTGTCGGAGTAGGCATAGAGTCCATCGCCATTCGTTGCTAAATTAAAACTACCGTTTGCCGGGTTTGTTGAATTGGCCGAGGTACCGCAATTTCCTGAAGAACAGGTAATAGTGAATGAATTAGATCCCGTTTCGTTCATAAAAACGACCACGCCTTTGGCCAGTCCCCCAGCTCCAACCGTATATTTTATTACCCCTTCACCAGTAGTTCCGATACCAAAGGTAAAGGCATTGGCAGCATCGCTGTATTCGTTGTCGGTAAAGTAAATAACTTCGCCTGCTGGTAGATCTTCGAGTGCGACAAAAGTAAAACCATCATCACCAGCAGAGCCAGATATGTGGTTCATGCCCACAATCGCCACTTTCTGCCCCCAGGAGGAGGAAATGGATAGTGCCAGGCAACTAATAATTAGAAACGTAATTTTTCTCATAGGGTGGTTTTTAGGTACAGATGTAAGGGTTGGTCCAGCCCGAAAACTGTTGGCCCTCAAAATGTTCGTTTAGTAGTACTGAGTTTTTGTTTTCTATAGTGTCCACAACAGTGTTGTGGTATTGTACTTTGTTGAATTCGAATTTTCGAAGTTTAAAGTATTCTGGTTGTGATTCTCCGTAAGTATTAAAGGTAATCTTACCCCTTGGGGTGTTTAAAGATCGTTCTTGTAAAAAACGTCCTATCTCTTTCGGAATTCTATCGTTATCGGCCAGACATTCCTTAAGAATGGCCTGGCACTCATGGCCCAAAAGGGCAAAAATTCCCGGTTTTTCCTCATAGGCCCCAACATACTCCCCAATCCAAGATTGCATTGCAGTATCTTCGTCATCAAACGACCATGAGGCCATTGAAAATACGCTGTTCAGATTGTAATTTTCGGTGACAAAAAACTCGTCGGTCATAATCGGCGTGGTCATGAAGGGAATTGTATCCGTGACACCCCGATCAGCAAGAACTTCAAACATTTTGGCGCCTTCGTTATAGCTATACAACCCAAAAATTACGTCTGGCCTGTCCTCATACACTCTGGCCAACAAAGCTTCTGGCGACTGTTCTTTATAATTCTGGGCACTTACAAAATACCCCACATCAGTTCCTCCGGAGTCTTTGAAGCCTTTCTCAAAACCGTTATGAATCTGGTAGCCTCCATCATAGAAAGATGAAGCGACCAATGCCTTTTTTCCGTAGTTATGGGCCGCATATCGCCCGGAGGCATATGCTAAATGGCACAGATTTAGAGAATGGTGAGCTACATAGGCACTGCACTGTTTTCGTTGCAGACAATTTCCGCCTAAATCGAGATGGACGAGGGGTTTTTTATAAGCGTCAAACATGGCAACCATTTTATCCAATATGGAATGACTACAAAAGGCAAATACGATAGCTGCATCTTCTTGCAGCAATAGCTTTTCGGCACTCTTGAGGACCATTTCGTCGGAGGCCGTGCCCACTCCCTCAACCAAAAATTCATACCGATTTCTTATATCATGGTCTTTGATGGGCTGCTTAATGCCCTTCATGTAATCACTGGCCAGTGCTGGATACATATCTGACCTCGGTAGTAATATGCCTATTTTTGGTTTCATCAATTAACTTCTTGAAGGAAAAATTCCGAAAAGTGCAATACAATAAGTGACCGTTAGATAAGGCTGCAAATTGGTATGGGCTTGTGTATTACCTGTAAGGTCTGTCGTCGTTGTGGAAATTGAATTTGGGGCACCCAAAAAGGCACCTGTAGATGGTTCTTCAGAAAAACCTCCATTGCGGCTAGCGATAAATTGACCATTAGCTATATTCTCTCCTCCAGTGCCGTTATTTACATTAATAAGTGTCTGGGTGGTAGTTGTTGCCCCATGGATATGAGATGGAATCTGATTCGTTGTTAGCACCTCTTGGATTGTACCACCTTTTTGGCCCATTACCCTATTGGATAAACCTGGTCCTTGCCCTCTGTGCATTGGCAGTCGACCCCTAAGGTCTGGTAAGCCAAAAGTGGTTCTACCGTCACCACCGTATTGCGTGCCCAATAAGGAGAATAAGGCATCATTTTGACTTATGGCCAATAATTGCCCATCGCATTTGGCCCAGCCTACTGGTACAAAATTGAATCCGAATGCTTGTATTTGTCCGATAAATGGTTCCATCTTATTTCAAGTATTGAATAATTTAATTATGATCTGCTAGGAAATGTTCCTATTAAAGCAATACAATAATTTACCGCCAAGAAAGGCTGTATGTTAGTGTGCGCTTGACCACCACCAGTCTGCGTAATCGTGGTCGTTGAGGTCGAGCTAACCCCACCCAAAGCCGTTCCGGGGCTTTCTTCTTCTGAAAAGGCCGAAGGATGATTCGCGATAACCTGACCATTGGCCGTGCTTTCACCACCATTTGAATTGCTGACCGCAATTTGCGTTTGTGTTGTAGTAGCTCCAGTATGGTTATGGGCTGGTATTTGTGAGGTAACCAAAGTTACTTCTTCCACACCACCACGTTGACCGATACTAAAATTCGGAAGCCCAGGACCCGTACCATTGTTCATTGGCGACCTACCTCTAAGATCTGGTAATTGAAAGGTAGTGCGGCCATCACCCCCATAAATAGTTCCCAAAAGTGAAAATAGGGCCGTATTTTGAGAAATTGGAAGTAAAGCTCCATTACAGAATGCCCAGTTTCTTGGGGCAAAATTAAAACCGAAGGCTTGGATTTGTCCGATAAATGGATCTGCTGCTGCCATGTTTTTAGTACTTAAATTAGTTTCTTGATGGAAAAAGGCCCTGTAAAGCGATGCAATAATTGACCACTGTAAAGGGTTGTATGTTATTGTGCTGTTGACCCCCGCCAGTTGGTGATACGGTCGTGTCCGATGTAGAGGTGACCCCGCCCAAGGCAGCCCCAGGACTACCATCTTCAGAGTAAGCTCCGAACTGGTTTGCTAAAAACTGTCCGTTGGCGACGCTTTCACCCCCGTTCTCATTACTTACACCGACCACAGTCTCTGTGGTTGTGGTTGCTGTATGTGCGTGTGAAGGTAGTTGAGACTGAGCCAAAACTATCGTCTCAGCACCGCCTCTTTGACCAATGGGCCGATTTGATAGACCAGCACCCTGTCCGAAGCCCATAGGTACACGACCCCTCAAGTCGGGGAGCGCGAAACTGGTACGGCCATCACCTCCATATATAGTGCCCAATAGCGAAAACAACGCTTGATTTTGACTTATTGGTAAAATCTGGCCGTCACAATGGGCCCAGCCACGTGGGGCAAAACTGAAACCGAATACCAGTATTTCTCCTAAAAATGGTTCCATATTCTATTACTTACATTGTTAGTTTCTTGAAGGATAATTACCATATATACATATAATGTAGTTCACCACTGAAGAAGGCTGTATGTTGTTATGTGCGCCATTACCGCCGGTGTTCGCCGTGGTTACTCCTCCAAGAAAATTATCAGCTTCGATTGACTCACTAAAACCACCTGCATGTGCCGCAATACCATGATTCGTTGGTGAGGCTTCTTGGCCGGGTGTTGGATCTACCCCAATAGTGGTGATATGGGTGTGAGATGGAATCTCATTGGTTTGAAGCGTAACAGTTTCTACCCCCAATTTTTGCCCTATTTGGCGAGGTGTCAATCCTTGACCGCTACCACTGCCCATTGCCGCCCTACCTCGTAAATCAGGTAGCGCAAATGTGGTTCGACCGTCGCCTCCATAATAGGTGCCCAAAATTGAATATAAAGCCTGATTTTGTGAAATATTCAAAAGTGTTCCATCGCAGATAGCCCAATTTCTTGGAGCAAAATTACCGGCGAACATCCAAATTACTCCGTAATAGCCATCATCCATAATTTTTAGTTTAAAGGGTTATATTAAAGTTGATTTTAATGGTATTTATGGTTTTTTTCATAATGGGAAAAACCATTTCCTGATTTAACACCTTATTGTTTTCCCAGTGCGTTCCAGTAATATGAGCGTCATAGTCGTTGAACAACAGCTCAGTAAATTTGGATTTGGAATTTTTGGATAGCTTAAAATAGATTCTGGTCATTTTACCCTCTTCCTTATTAGGATAGTCGGTTATAAATCGATATTCACCGAACGCATTGGTCATCAATTTAGCCCGATGTCTGTACTTGGAAGAATTCGCTGATAAGTGCCATACTTCGACCTCTACGTTAGACAAAGGCGTGGTGCCCTTACTATCATATATCTTACCGGTAACGAGAACATTTTTGCCAAAAATCGATTTTCTAAGATCTGTTTTTGGATTGGCAAAAGGATTATAGCCGTCGAATGGGCTTCTGCCAAAGGCTTGCGCAGAAAAAGGAGCAGTAGATGAAATTAATACCAAGCCTGCACTCGCCACAAAGGTCTTTTTCATAAATGACCTTCTAGGGGTAGTTTTATCCATATGGAATGGTTTTCTGGTTACACCATAACCATAAATCAAGAACTAAGCAGAGTTGGGGTGCTACTCAATTAAAGGGGGAGGTTTTAAAATGTTATTTGAGGAAATCATTAGGAAGTAACGAATCCATAATTCGAACCTCAAATTTTTAGGAATTTAACAATTTTTTATAAGCCAATGCCCTAAAACTGTATGTATGGTCAATAAATAAGGTTAAACTGCTCATTTTTGATACCATTTAGGTTGAAAAGGAAGTGAGGGGAATGTTTCGGAAAACCTTCATTTGGGCTAGTTTCAAGTTGCTTTTTAGGGCAATGTTCCGCCTTCGTGTAATACTAGACCATATCTTTTCGACTTATCACTAAAATATTTCAAAATGCGTGTTGCTATTTTCCTTCTTGTGCTATTGTTTTTACCAAATGCCATATTCTCTCAAGAAATGACCCCCGAAGAGCTGGTCGATATCATAAAACAGGAGGCAGACACGACTGACATTCAGGGAAATTCGTTACGTTTTATTTTTAAAGAAACCATGCTCATTTGTATCTATGATGAAAACGCCAACCGTATGCGCATTATATCGCCCATTATCGAACGCGAAAAGATTGGAGAAGAAGAGTTACTAAATGCATTGGTGGCTAATTTTCATACCGCCCTTGATGTAAAATATGCCCTTAGTGACGAAATCATATGGTCAGTTTTTGCGCATCCTTTAAAAGAATTGACCGAAGCCCAGGTAGTGGATGCCATTTATCAGGTATATGCTGCCGCGTTAACTTTTGGGGGAAGTTACACCAGTACCAACCTTACTTTTCCCGGAAATACACAGAAAAAAGAAAAACCCAAGTTGCCGAAGGTTTTAAAGAAGACATAAAGTCATTTGTGATTAGGAAAAATAACACTAGTCAAAACTGTATTCGGGAATTTTACCTATTACCCCTTTATAGAATTCCTTTACCTTTTTGAAATCGGCCTCCATATGATTGGTGGTCCACATGAGTTCTGAGAATTTGACCTGTTTCTTTCCAAAATCAAAGGCGACCATAACAATAGGGACTTTGGCTTTTTTTGCAATAAAATAAAAACCCGTTTTTAGCTCCTTCACTTTCTTTCTGGTTCCTTCTGGTGCCAAAGCAAAACGAAAGATTTCCTTTTTTTCAAACACCTCGGCCACCGCATCTACCAACTTTTGGTTTTTTGAACGGTCTACGGGAGTGCCACCCGTCCATCGAAAAAACCAGCCATAGGGTGCTTGAAAAAGGCTCTTTTTTCCGATATAGTTAATTTCTAGGTTCAGTACTTTTCTTACCAATACGCCCAGCGTAAAGTCATACCAGTGCGTATGTGGAATCACAATCACCACACATTTTTTGATATCAGGAAAAGTTCCTTTAAAATTCCATCGCATCACCCGAAAGAAGATGAATTTAGCAAGGGCGTGCAACATTTATATTTTTCTATAAATTGATAATAAATCCTTTTTGCAAATAGATTGTTTCCAGTTCTTGCCCAAGGCGTTTTCCCATAAAGGTTCCATAGAAAGTGCTATATCGGCCATGGTCTCCAAATCAGAATTAGGCAGGTCTTCGCAAATGCCTTTCGGAAGTGCAACTTCATGATTGGCCATCATTTTATGAAATAGGGCTACACCTTCAGGATAAAAATCCTCAAGATGTTGGAAAACCAAACAATTGCCAATACCATGCTTTGTGCCCAAAACATATGATAGGCCATAGCTCATGGCATGCGCCACACCTACTTGCGAGTAGGCAATACTCATCCCTCCATGCCAAGAGGCCATCATGAGTTTTTCTTCAGCTTCGTCGGTCGGTAACTCCCCCAAAAATACTTCTTTACAGAGTTCATAAGCTTTCTCACCATAACTCTGACTGAAGGCATTGAGATACGTACCTTTTAAAGATTCCACACAGTGAATAAAACAGTCCATACCTGTGTAAAACCATTGTTCCTTTGGTACCGTCGCCACCAAATCGGGGTCAAGTACCACTTGGTCGTAAGTGGTATAATCGGAGTTGATACCCAACTTTTTTTCTGGGCCTAGCAAAACCGCCGTTCGCGAAACTTCGGCCCCCGTGCCACTGATGGTAGGTACCCCAACATGATATAACGAAGGGCGATTGACTAGGTCCCAACCTTGATAGGCCTGAGCCAGACCAGGGTTACCTAGCATTATGGCAACAGCCTTGGCCAAATCCAAGAGCGTGCCACCACCGATACCCACAATACCCGACGGGAGTTCTTCAAAATCAGCTTTTATTTTTTTGACTAGCGCGTCCACCTGATCGGTCTTAGGTTCTTCGTCAGCGGAAATAAAAATGATTTGGTCATTGAAAAGCCAAGGTATTCGTTGCTCCAATTCTGACCCCTCAAAAAAATCATCGACCAAAAAAATAAAAGGTGCTTCAGAGTTTTTTCGCTTGGGCAAAAGAATATCTGCTAATTGATCAAAGCTTCCCCGCCCATAAATCACCCTAGGGACCATGGGAAAGTTCTTAAAGGCCCCTTTTGTCT
>CAYNUM010000091.1:0-7536 GCA_964400025.1 uncultured Croceivirga sp. | reverse complement strand
CTATGTACTATTGGTGGAATCAAGGTTTTTCGAAAATTCTTGGTTCGCCGACAAATATGAAACTTCAACAGGTAATGCATTGGACTTTAGCTTAGTTGAAGATTCGGTTGTTTCAAATGACCATTTTCTAAACCCAGAAATATCGTTAAAGAGCTTGGCTGAAAGCCTTAATGTTGGAAAAAATACCCTGTCAAAGGCCATCAATTTGAAC
Organism: uncultured Croceivirga sp.; assembly: GCA_964400025.1. GTDB lineage: Bacteria > Bacteroidota > Bacteroidia > Flavobacteriales > Flavobacteriaceae > Croceivirga. The sequence goes on along the minus strand of CAYNUM010000091.1, from coordinate 7,325 downwards.
TCGGGCATGAACTTTAACGATTACATTAATCAAAAGAGGGTCAACGAAGCAAAAAATAGACTTTTAAATAAAGATTTTGCCCATTTGACCATAGAGGCCATTGGAAACTCTGTAGGATTTAATTCAAAATCAGCATTTTACACTGCCTTTAAAAAACACGCCAATACTTCTCCTTCAGCCTTTGTAAAAGAAAATAAGGACTAAACTGTACTTCGATTTCTCCCTTATTGTAATTCCGAACGCATACCGCGTCGAAAAATAATGTCTTGTACTCAGCCCTTTGCAACTTTGGCAAAAATCAATTCATCATGATCAAAACAACAAGACGACACGACTTAGACTGGTTACGGGTAATTGTATTCGCCCTACTTATTTTTTATCATGTAGGCATGTTCTTTGTGCCTTGGGGGTGGCATATCAAAAACAATGAAATCTACGAATGGCTGCGCTGGCCCATGCTTTTCTTAAATCAATGGCGATTGCCGATTCTTTTTGTCATTTCGGGTATGGGCACCTACTTTGCACTATCAAAAAGAAACCTTGGACAGTTTTCTGGGGAAAGATTCTTACGATTGGGAATTCCCCTATTGATTGGAATGTTACTTATCGTTCCTCCACAAATCTATATTGAACGAATTGCGCATGGCGATTTCACCGGCTCATATTTTGACTTTTACCGAACAGCTCTGTTTCGAGGGGGGCCTTACCCAGAAGGTAACATTAGCTGGCATCACCTTTGGTTTTTACCTTACCTATTACTTTTCTCCTTACTTATGGGGCCCATATTTATACAACTAAAACAACGACCTTCAAAAATTGTGGAGTGGACCAAGAAACAAATTCAAAAACCTTTCGGTTTTTACATTTTTATTTTGCCCCTCTTTATAGCAGAGGGGTTTATTGAGCCCTTTTTTCCTACCAACCATGCTTTGGTCGGTGACTGGTTCACGATTACATTTTATAGTCTCTTGTTCTTTTACGGCTTTCTTCTGATGGCAACAGGCGATGTCTTCTGGAAGGCCCTTGAAAATATAAAAACCAAAGCCTTAATAATAGGGATTGTAGGGTTCACACTACTGTTGTGCCGTTGGCTTTTTATCGAAAAAGATGAAATTCTAGAGCATCTTACAGAGGCTTTTCTGAAAGTGGTCAATTTATGGTCTTGGATCTTGGTTCTTTTTGCCTTTGCGGCCCAATACCTTAACAAACCAAGTAAACGGTTGTCTTATGCCAACAGAGCGGTCTATCCTTTCTATATTTTACACCAAACCATAACCATTATAATAGCCTACTTTGTAATGAACCTAGAATGGAATTTCTTTATAAAGGCTTCTATTTTGGTTATCGGTACATTCGGTTTTTCATGGCTGATTTATGACCTTGTTATTCTGAGAATTCCGTTTTTGCATCCATTATTTGGTTTAAAAAAAGTGAATTCATCGAAATAAAAGACTTTTAACAGCACTTTATCAGGCTTATGGCTGGGTATTTGTTAATTTTAAATAAGGTTAACGACATACTCTTTGATGAAACAGTTACTCCTTTTAAGTCTTTTATTCATATTGCCTCTAACGGTTTCGGGACAGGGTGATTTGCCCACGACCAAACCTTTGGAGATTGGCCGCCGAAATAATTTGGATGCCCTTCCCAGCAATCAAGGAACTGTTCTTCGTGTACCTTCGGTTTTGGATAATGATTTAGTTTCAAAAGAGACTCCCATTCAAATGTTGCCAGAGCGTCAATTATTACAGGCGGGCCATGATTTGAAAATTGACCCAAAAGTTGGTGAGCGAGAAAAGAAAGGAACCGACAAGCATTTTGGTGATCAATATTTAGGGGACTTTAAGACCAATGCAAAATTTATTGGGATTGTGGCCAGAGATCATGAATATGTTGATGGCGACCGCGTGAAGATTTATGTCAATGGTCAAGTGGTAGAATATAACTTATTGCTCTCGGGCTCTTTCAAAGGAATAAATGTAGACCTTATGGAGGGTTTCAATCGTTTGGATTTCGAGGCACTAAATCAAGGTTCGTCAGGGCCAAACACTGCCCAAGTGGTCGTTACCGACGAGGCAGGAAAAGTCTTGCACAACAATCGTTGGAATCTATCGACGGGTTCAAAGGCCAGCCTAATCGTGGTCAAAGAACCTGGGCTCAATGAAGCCCAAGAAGAGTAATCAGCTTTTTTACTTTAGTACCTTACTATTAATCCCTTTTCCCGGGAATATATGTTTCATTAGCTCTATTCAACACATCTTTTTTGTAATAGGCGGCGTCTTTCCATTTCACCTCAGCATATTGCTGTATTTGGTCATCAAAATGTGGAGAATCTGGGTCGCCACTTTGACCACCTGCTAGAATCGTTTTTGCCCTGACCTTATCACCAAATTCTACCACCGCAACAAAACTGTTGCCTCGAGTACCGTACATTTTTTTTGCTCCCTCAGCGCTATACCGTGCTCCATAGGCAGCTAAAGCTCCCCATCGACCACTTGCGAACCCTATGGGTATGCTGGGTTTTGAATCATTAAACTCTTGCCGGATGTCTCCATTCAGTCGTTGATAACGGTTGACCTCGCCCCAAGGCATCTCCCAAGACCCAAAATCATTTTCTAAATCGAGGATGACTTCCGAGAACAGTTCAAGTTTTTCTTCATCTGAAGAACTACTGCCCCAATGTTCCACCAGCTGCATGGCGTAGAGCCCCTCGGGTCGAGCCGCCTTTCGATAGCACTTTGTACCGTAATAATGGGCCAGCGTCATCGCCACAGATTCTTTTGAAGTCTTGAAATCCCAATCCACAAGAATTTCTATGGCATTTTCCAATTCAGGTTTAGGGTTTCTGTAATAGGCTTGAACCAATCCGGGTATCAGCGCCTTAAAGGCCGGCAAATAAGGGTCATGTGCCAATTCAATCAATCCATCCAAGGTGTGGCCATTTTTGTCCTTCAACAATTGAATGGCATGAACTCCCCTAAAATTCTCTTGATCTCGAGACATATATTTTGGGTAGTCTTCTCTTTTCGGACTATTCTCTAATGCGGCAGTAAATGGGGTGGAATTACAGTTCTGTAGCCATCCATTAAGTGGGTTTTTAATTAAAATGTTCTCATCAACAGTATGTAGACCCTGCCAATCAGTAGCAGGATTATTGCCTTCTACGGGTTTGGTATAGTCAAAACGGGTATCGCGCTTGGGAATAAAATTGCCGTGAAAATAGGCAATGTTACCATCAGCATCGGCGTATACCGTATTGTTCGAAGAATTCGTTCGAATATCCATCATCGCTCTAAAACCATCATAACCAGCTTGTTTGGTTCGTATATATGACTGCTCTAGCGCTTTCACAGGTTCCCACATCATTGCTGAAGAGGTCCATTGCCCATTGACCGAATGTGTAATTGGCCCATGGTGGGTTCTGTACATAGAAAACGTCTTCTCAGCAATATCGTCACCGTTTTTGTATTTCAAAGTAACTGAGGTGGAATCTACGGGGCGTAATTCCTCACCATACTGATAGAAGAGTTGTCCATCATTTTTGACAATGGTTTCCATGTATTCATCCATTACATCAGTATAAGTACTGGTGTGCATCCAACCTGTTTTTTCATTGAATCCTTGGTATACAAAAAATTGGCCCCAAGTGACCGCCCCATAAGCGTTCAAACCTTCTTCGGAAACGACATGTACCTCACCTCTAAAATAAAAAGAGGTATGTGGGTTAATCAGTAAAAGAGCATTGCCTGATTGCGTCAAATCTCCTGAAATTGCAATACCATTTGAGCCTTGAGGTTCAGCCATTTCTTTTTCTTTTTTCATTTCAATCAAATCCATTTCAGGTAGTTCCATGCCTGATTCATAAAATGCTGCAATCTTTTTTGTAGAAATTCGCTCGATATCACCCCCAATACTGCCCTCGCTAAAATACATGGGCATCCATGGCTCAAAATGGGTAAGCAATCTAGGTTTCACCTCAGGATGGGTGTGCAAATAATAATTGATACCATCTGCGAAAGCGATACATAGCTCTTTTAACCATGCAGGTGCACTGTTATATTTTGCAATGGCCTCTTCTTCTGTCATAAAAAGATTGGCCCGAAGATCACTGTACAGTGCTGATTCACCTTCTACCTCAGCCAATCGACCGGTTGCCCAAATGTAATTTTGTTCAACACGATTGAAATCGTCTTCACATTGGGCATACAACAAGCCAAACACAGCGTCGACATCTGTTTTTCCATAAATATGGGGTACTCCAAAATCATCCCGGATAATCGTGATGTTTTCTGCTTGCGATTGCCATTTCTCCAGTTCTGAAGGCTCATTCGATTCCATTTTACAAGCTGCGCACAGCAAAACGAATAATAAGGATAGTACTTTCTTCATAATTTAAATTCTCGCTACAATTTAAAGATAAATAGCGCAATTCATTTGGAAAATTGAACACTCAAAATTGTACGCTTCTTTTGGGAAACAATTTGAACTAACTTGCACCTCTTTTAAATGAATATGGCAGACCAAAGAGTAAGCATTCTAAAAGCCTTCAAAACGATTATTTGGCCAAGAAGAAATCTGGTTTTCTTGGGGCTTTTCTTAATTATCATCAATAAAGCGGCAAGTTTTGTGGCCCCTGTTTCCCTGCGGTATTTTTTGGATGATGTAGTTCCCAACAATGACTACGACTTTCTAAAGGTATTGGTCATCGTAGTAGTGTTATCATTTCTTGTTCAGGCCATCATGTCATTTCTATTGACCAAAGTACTGAGCATTCAAGCCCAGTATATGATTTCAGAGTTACGGGCCCAAGTTCAAAAGAAGGTCTTATCACTACCAATAAGGTATTTTGATAACACCAAGTCCGGTTCATTGGTGTCACGCATTATGAGTGATGTTGAAGGCGTTCGAAACTTAATTGGCACAGGTTTGGTTCAATTGGTGGGTGGCACCATAACCGCAATAGTTTCACTAATTCTATTATTGCGCATAAGCCCTGAAATGACCCTACTCACTTTTATACCCCTTATCGTATTTGCCATTATCGCATTAAAAGCTTTTAAGATTATACGACCGGTATTCAGAGATCGTGGAAAAATCAACGCAGAGGTTAAAGGTCGATTGACTGAAACCTTGGCAGGTATTCGGGTAATTAAAGGTTTCAATGCAGAAGGCCAGGAAGCCAAAGTATTTGAAAACGGCGTAGACCGTCTTTACCAAAATGTCAAAAAAAGTTTAACCGCGACAGCAGTCATGACGAGTTCTTCCACATTTCTACTAGGATTGGCAACTACCGGAATTATGATGGGTTATGGTGGGTATTTAATGATGCAGGGGGAATTGAGCACTGGGCAATATTTTGAGTTTACTTTTCTATTGGCACTGATGGTGGCACCAATCGTTCAAATGAGCAATATTGGTAGTCAATTGACCGAAGCCCTGGCCGGTCTTGACCGCACCGAAGAGCTGATGAATGAGGTGACTGAAGAAAATCAAAAAGACCGAACAATTTCACTTCAAGAAATCAAGGGAGACATGATTTTCGATGAAGTCGCCTTCGCGTATGAAGAAGAAAAAGAAGTTTTGCATGGAGTGAGTTTTGAAGTCAAGGCAGGTCAAGTAATTGCACTGGTAGGTAGTTCAGGTTCAGGGAAGAGTACCATTGCCGGATTGGCCGCTAGTTTCTTAAACCCCAATTCAGGTAAAATTACAATTGACGGTCATGATTTGTCAAAAGTCAATCTAACAAGTTTCCGGCAGTTTCTAGGGGTTGTTTTACAGGATGATTTTTTGTTCGAAGGTACCATTCGAGAAAACATACTTTTCCCCCGACCCAATGCCAGTGAGAAAGAATTACAAGATGCAGTCACCGCGGCATATGTAAATGAATTTACCGACCGTTTTGATGAAGGGCTCGATACAGTAATCGGTGAACGAGGGGTAAAACTATCAGGGGGTCAGCGACAACGTATTGCCATTGCCCGAGCCGTTTTGGCCAACCCAAGAATTTTGATCCTTGACGAGGCCACGTCCAATCTTGATACCGAAAGTGAAGCTTTGATTCAAAAAAGCTTGGCAGAACTCACCAAGGGCAGAACCACCTTTGTTATAGCGCATCGATTAAGTACGATTCGAAAGGCTGACCAAATATTGGTTATAGAAAATGGGCATATTGCTGAACAGGGCACCCATGAAGAGTTAATAGCAGCTAAAGGAAGGTATTATAATCTATTCACCTATCAGGCGAGGATCTAGAGTTCCTCGGGCGCTAATTCTACCTCCAAACCATTTAAATCGGTGGTAATATGAATTTGACACCCCAATCGGGAGTTATCTTCAACATTAAATGCCTCAGCTAACATAGCCTCTTCATCATCAGATTTTTCAGGAAGTTCGTGATTTGATTTGATGTAACACTGACACGACGCACACATGGCCATTCCTCCACAAATACCAATTGTACCTTCAGGTGCAAGCTCATAAGAACGAACCACTTCCATGAGGTTCATATTCATGTCTGTGGGAGCATCGACTTCATGTGAAATTCCGTCACGGTCGATTATTGTAATCTGAATATCTGACATTTATTCAATCGCTTTAACAACAGCCTTGGGAGCCTCTTTTTTACTTCCGTCGAAGCCGGTTACCCCACCGACGGTAGTATATTTCATCACATATTTCTTATCTGGAAAGATACGTTGGTATGCACTCTGGCACATCAAGGTAGCTTCATGAAACCCACAAAGAATCAATTTCAATTTTCCAGGATAGGTATTCACGTCACCTATGGCGTACACCCCGGGAATATTGGTCTGATAATCGAGGGTGTTATCAACCCTAATCGCGTTTTTCTCGATTTCCAATCCCCAATCTGCTATTGGACCCAACTTAGGTGATAGTCCAAAAAGTGGTATAAAACTGTCGACTGCAATCTTAATTTCTTGCGGTGAGTCTCCGTTCTTTTTTACCGTTACCGCTTCTAAACGGTCGCCACCCTCAAGAGCAACCACTTCAGCTGGCGTTATCAAATTGATTTTTCCCTCGTTTTTGAGCTCCTGTACTTTTTCAACAGAGTCTAATGCTCCTCGAAATTCGTTTCTTCTATGCACCAAAGTTACCTCGCTGGCGACATCAGCCAAGAAAATGGACCAATCCAAAGCCGAATCGCCTCCGCCAGCAATCAAGACCTTCTTATCACGGTATACTTCTGGATCGCGAATGATATAAGCAACCCCATTATCCTCAAATTTTGATAGGCTTTCCAGTTGAGGTTTTCTAGGCTCAAAGCTTCCCAATCCTCCCGCAATTGCTACTATGGGCGCATGATG
>CAYNUM010000090.1:5863-7579 GCA_964400025.1 uncultured Croceivirga sp. | reverse complement strand
CTTGGAGTGGCGGAGCTTGGACCAATAGAGATGCTGAAATTTGGACCGAGGGTTCGGGATGGAGAAGGCTATTCAATGTTAGGGGAGATGATTTTTATACTGCGAATGATGTTGCTGGCGACTCTAATGCACCGCTTTACAGAGCTGACAACCATATCTGGCTGTGGGCTGCTCCCGACGGTTCTGTTTTTCATGCTGGTCCCAGTGAACGAATGCACTGGATAAACACCTCGGGAAATGGTACTATGGTATCTGCAGGAAATCGTTCTAGCGATGGTTTTTCAATAAAGGGTACTACGGTCATGTTCGATATAGGTAGAATACTCAAAGTTGGGGGTGCCGAGTCATATGATGATTCAGACCCAGCCAACAACAATAGTTACGTAATTGATATCAATGCAGGTTATGGCAGCTTTCCTGTTGTCACACCAACCAGTAATAGTTTGCAATTTCCTCGTACCATGCACAATAGCACTGTACTGCCCAATGGTGAAGTATTGGTAACAGGAGGATTGAGTCAATCTATTTTGTTTTCCGATACAGGTGCGAGGCTGACTGCGGAAATTTTTAATCCTAACACCAATAGTTGGAGAAGTGTAGCTGGTATGCAAACGCCGAGAACCTATCACAGCGTTTCAATTTTGATGGTAGATGGTCGTGTTTTTGTGGGAGGCGGCGGTTTATGTGATGACACACCAGGTTGCGTAAATCATTTTGACGCGGAAATTTATAGCCCACCTTATTTGTTCGATGGAAATGGAAATCTTGCAAGCCGTCCAACAATTAATGCACCTGATGCGGCGAATTACAATTCGACTATTTCTGTTACGGGTTCAACTGGTTTACAACAATTCAGTTTAATTCGATTCTCAGCAGCAACACATAGCACGAATAATGAACAACGTAGAATACCTGTTTCTTTTACTACAAACGGCGGGAACTATTCCATTTCCATTCCTAATGAAAATTTATTACCACCAGGTTATTATATGTTATTTGGTTTGGATGTGAATGGAGTCCCTTCAGTGGCTGAGGTGGTGCAAATTGGGCAAGACGTATCGGTGGTTCCCGAGTGTGTTGGAGATATATCTCCTTGGCAAAATCAAGATGTTGGTGACGTGGCAATAAGCGGTAATTCTTGTCCTGCTGGTGAGACATTTCAAATATCTGGCAGTGGTGCCGATATATGGGGTACACAGGATGAGTTCCAGTTTATGTATCAAGAAATGGCAGGTGATGGTGAAATTGTAGCGCGTGTGCAATCAATGGAAAATACACATCCTTGGGCAAAAGCTGGATTGATGATTCGCGGTAGTCTTGATTCCAATTCGTCCACTGCACTCCTAGCAATGAGCCCAACTCCAAATGGGAGTTCTGGCTATACTTTCCAGACTCGAATTTCTGATGGGGATTCAATGACCAGTCTAGGACCCATAAACACAACTTTTCCGATTTATTTACGATTGGTCCGTACTGGAGACACTTTTTTCGCTTACGGTTCTGATACTAATGATAACTGGCAGTTATTAGGGAGTGAAAATATTACTATGGGTGATGATGTTTACATAGGAATGGCTGTGACTTCACACAATGATGGTATCCTTTCTACGGCGGTATTTGATAATATTGAGGTTCAGTTTAATGGTATTGGCAACCCTTCTCCCGATGCTTTGTTGGATGCTTCACCGGAGAGCGGCGACGCCCCGTTGACGGTAA
>CAYNUM010000090.1:0-5763 GCA_964400025.1 uncultured Croceivirga sp. | reverse complement strand
CCCGATGCTTTGTTGGATGCTTCACCGGAGAGCGGCGACGCCCCGTTGACGGTAAGTTTCACGGGCAGTGGTTCGACGGACGATGGCAGCATTGAGTCCTATTCTTGGGACTTTGGCGACGGCGCTACGAGCACGGATGCGGACCCTGAGCACACGTATACGGCTATCGGGACCTACACTGCTGAGCTGACGGTGACCGACGACGGCGGTGCGACGGACAGCGCCAGCGTTGTGATCAGTGTTACGGACCCCAATGCGCCCGACGCGGACCAGGTAGCCTATCGTTTGAACGTTGGGGGCGGTTTCGTTGCCAGTGGCGACAGTGGTCCTGACTGGCAATCGAACGAAGGTTTCGGTTCGACCTCCGGTGTGGGTTACCAAGTGAACACGGGCAATATTTCACCTACCTCTGGAACGATGTTGTACGCCAATAGGGACACGAGCATCCCGGAGTATATCGGTTCGGGTGTATTTGCCTCGGTCTTTGGTGAAGAGCGCTGGGACCTTGGTGATGCCCCAGAGATGGAATTTTCGATAGACCTTTTGCCGGGGAATTACCAGGTGAACCTATATATGGGCAATTCGTTTTCGGGCACTGATGGTCCTGGCGACCGTGTATTCGGTATAGAGCTTGAGGGCACGCAGGTCGCTACGGGCGTTGATTTGGTGTCATTGTTCGGTCACCGTTCCGGCGGTATGTTGAGCTACCCGGTAACGGTCGCGGATGGTTCGTTGCAGGTACGTTTCCTCCATGAGGTGGAGAACCCGTTGGTCAACGGTATAGAGATAGTGGCATTGGAGGGCTTCAACTTCCCCCCCGATGCTTTGTTGGATGCTTCACCGGAGAGCGGCGACGCCCCGTTGACGGTAAGTTTCACGGGCAGTGGTTCGACGGACGATGGCAGCATTGAGTCCTATTCTTGGGACTTTGGCGACGGCGCTACGAGCACGGATGCGGACCCTGAGCACACGTATACGGCTATCGGGACCTACACTGCTGAGCTGACGGTGACCGACGACGGCGGTGCGACGGACAGCGCCAGCGTTGTGATCAGTGTTTCTTCTGATGGGCCGGATGTAAACGATGATGATTTAATTGTACACTTGAATTTTGAGGAGAGTGGGGGAATTACTGCTTTTGATGATTCTGGTTTTGGAAACAACTTTACTATTATTGAACGAGATGATTTTGCCAATCCGGTCCTTGCCGATGACCATACCTGGGGAAGGACAGGTATTTATGGAAATTCCTTGGAATTGGATGGAAGATTCCACAATAGTAATTCAATTTTAGAATTACCGTATAATTCGATAATTGATGATATCCGTACTGAAATAACTGTTGCAGCTTGGATTTGGAGAGATGCTGGGAGTATAGTGCCACAAATTGGGAAACCTGCAAATGTTGCTGTCTTTGCTCATGACTATCCGGCCATCTTTGGTGGGTTCCATAATTGGTTGGTCAAATGGTCCTTTGCAACGACTGATGGATTTGTGGACTGCTATGCGGGTCATGCCCCACTGGACCAATGGACGCATTTTGCAATTACCTATGATGGACAAAGAGCTAAACTTTTTGCTAATGGAATAGAGGTCTGTAACAAACCTATTACAGGTAACATTCGTCTTAGAAACGATTCCTCACCAAACAGTAGATTTAACATATCCGGTTTCTATGAGCATAGAACGGATCTCCCTGTGGTACCTTTTGGTAACCAAAGCGCGATTACCGACGAACTTGATGGGCGTATGGATGATTATAGAATCTATAGACGGGCACTTTCATCTCAGGAGGTAGAAAACATTTATTTAGAGGGTTTAGCTTCTGGTACAACTGGCATTCCGGACTGTAGAACCCTACCAATAACCGCGGAGTACAAAATTGGGTCTGATGGAACATGGACGGTGGGAAATGATATTGTGGCCCCATTGGGAAGTCGAATTTTCATACGCGCCAGAAATTATGGAGCTGAATATTTTATTAGTACCAATGCTTTCGATGGACCTACCATTAGTTCTGTAAATAATACCGATAAATTGACTTTTGAAGGTGCATATCAAATTGACACTGATGTTTTCGATTTCGGTGACCCCAGCAGAAATGACGGTATTTTTGATATTCACAATGTGGGTCAATATGCACTAACGACTACAAATGGTTGCTCAACGGTTATTAATCTCATAGCTAGTAACGCTTCATTACAAACTTCAACCACAAATTTTCAGGACTTGTATTTTGACCAAGTTCTAATTGCTCCTAATCCGAGTAGTTCGCAAGTACAACTCTATTTTCCTAAAGGTGTTCAGTCAGGCACAGTTTCTTTATTTGACATCAACGGAAGATTACTAGAGGTAATTGCTGAAGGAGAATTATTTAGTCCAGTAGAATTTTCCGTGGAAAAATACCCTAGCGGAACTTATATGCTCGTATTAGAACTTAAAGATGAAAGAATCAGTAGACCTTTATTGATAAACCGTTAAACCGACTAAAGGAATCAGGGTAAAAATAATAAAAGAACTATCTAAACTGTTCAATGGTATTGTTGATGAGCTGGGTGATTAAAAATAAATCGTTGCGTTTTAGTTTCCCAGCTTTCAATGCCTCAATATGTCTATGACTATGTGTATCTGTAGCGATATAATCAAACATACTTTCCTTGAGCATTTTGTAGGCTATTTTTTGAATACCCTTTCCGTAGTAGCCAAAGAGTGATAAAGCATTCAACTGGAACTTTAAGCCCATTTGTTTGTAAGCCGAATACTTTTTGAAGTCCTCGTGTAGATAAACATAACGCTCAGGATGCGCGAAAACAGGAAAAAACTGCCTATCTAGAATATCTCCCACGGCCTTTTCAAAATTGATGCTTGGTTGTAAATAGGACATTTCAATCAAGAGGAAGTCTTTTTTAAGGGGCATGAATTCCTCCTTTTCCAAGAGGGTATCAAAATTTGCATCTATCATATGTTCTGCAGCATACCCTAAATTGAGGTCGTTCATATCATTTTCATCCATTCCCTTTTTAAGTTCCTTATAGGACGATTTAATGGTAGTGGGGGTATTATCGTAATAGTTGCTCATAATATGAGGAGTACAAATGAAATTTTTGACTCCAAATTCTCCAAAAGCCCTCAATAAGGATAAAGATTCTTCGACATTTTTTGCACCGTCATCAATACCTGGTAAAATGTGGTTGTGAATGTCTACAAACCCTTCTAGGTAATCGACAAGAAAAATCTTTTTTTCAAAAATACTGATCATTGATATGAAAGTGTTCCGCTCAGTTACAGGTCAAAAAACAGTGAAATGCTATTTGACCGGGGCGAAATAAAACAAAAAAAAGGTATGGATAAAAAAAACTGTGCTAAAATTGATTGAAAATGGGAGTCTAGGTTTTTAACCAAATGGATAATCAATATGATAAAAGTGGATATTATCAACACCTATTTTTGATGGAGAGTAGGCCAATGACCCAATATGGTCTTCGCCTACGTCAAAGGTAAGTACCTTCATATCACCAAGTCTATCAAGAACTGGTTGTGGAACGGTATGGTTGCCAATTTGTGCGGGAACATTGATAATCAAATCATTAATACCAAGGCCTGAAGCTTTTACCAAGGCTTCCTTTCTGGTCCAATACTGGAAGAACGTTTTAATAGGTAAAGGGGAATCGCTTACTAGACCTATCTCAGTCTCATTTAAAATTCTTGGCATGACCAACTGATACTCATAGGTTTTGTCAATAAATTCTATATCGACACCAAGTTCCTTTATTCCGACGGCAATTAGACCAAATGCTGTGGTATGTGAAATGTTGAATGTGATGCTCGGGTTATTGGATAGAAAAGGTTTGTGGTTCTTTCTTTTATCAAAAACAAGCTTTCTAGGTTCCAGCCCCGAGAATTTTGCAAGTAACAATTTCAAATAAGCGCGGGAAATAATGAATCTATTTTCATCAACGAGACGATGATAGTGGCTAGCTCTTTCTAACTCTTCAGGATTTAGAACAGATATAAGTTGGTTTATGTGAGAAATGTGGTCTTCAAATTTCAATTTGAAGAGTAGGGTAGCATTATCTCTGTCGGAAAATGCACTGAAATCGCTCGAGTTGTACTTCTTCCAATTACACTTTAGATCCTTGATGGTTATCTGCGTCATAATTATCTAAAGCAAATTGCAACTTTTCACTGAAACCTTCAACGTTGGGCGACACGAACATACTGGCCTGATTACCTCTAATCGTATGCTGTCTAATACCTTTGACTCCAACTCTTTTCCATCCAAAAAAATCTGGTTCGTGTACAAATTGAACACTGTCCAATGGCTTAAAGATATCGATTACGATGTCTTGAGGTGAAATTTGATACTTCAATTCAGCCAGTTCATGTGCTCGATCCACTTCAGGTGAACTTTGAAAAACTTTGGTGCTTGTATCTTTTGGTTGCTTTTTACTTTTTGAGAGCAACTTTTTAAAGCGTTTTATCTCAAGTCCTATACGTTCTTTAAAGTTCTTCCAACTTGTAAACATTCTTAGACCAATGTAGATTAAATGTACTAAGCGATAGGTCTTTGCCATTATTTTCTTAAGGGTAAAATTACTCTGATGAAGGTGCGGCTCAATAACACAATCAAACATGGCCACAAGGGTTACCTCTTTACCTTCCGCACGAAGAAGTCGAGCCATTTCATAGGCAATCATGCCCCCAAAACAAAATCCAGATAAAGCATAAGGACCATTCGGATTTAGCACCTTAACTTCTTCAATATAGCCCTTGGCGATATCATTGACATTGTCGTCAGGTGGCACTTTACCATCAAGGCCTTTGGCTTGAATACCAAAAACGGGTTGGTCTTTGTCCATATTTTCAGCAAGACCCTTAAAAGTCAATACGTTATGATTTCCGCCGTGAATAATATATAGTGGTGTTTTGGTTCCTTCCGGTTTTAGTGGCACTACACAGTTCCATCGCTGTTTGGTTTTCGTGTCTGAGACTAAACGAGCCAGTTGCGCTATGCTTCTGTTTTCCAGAAAACTGGTCATCGGCAGACGCTTGCCTAACTTTTGCTCTACCAGGCCTAATATTTTCAAGGCTATCGCAGAATGGCCGCCAAGCTCGAAAAAATCGTCATAAATGTCCACTCGTTCCAGATCGAGATTACTTTTCCAAATATCCTCCAATATCATTTCGACCTCGTTGGTAGGCGGATGAAAAGGTTTCGTTTTAGTTTCGGGATTAATTTCAAATAAAGCTTTCCTATCGATTTTACCATTGGGCGTAGTGGGTAAGTTATCGAGGATATGAAAGTATTGAGGTATCATGTAATAGGGTAACCCTTCTGATAAACCAGCCTTACAATTCGCTAAAATCTTATGGGTGTTTTCTGATTCGGCGTCAAGAACCAAAAAAGCATGTAACGCTTTATCTTTCAGTATAGTGGCATTGCCAGTAATACTCGGTTGTTTGCTAATGCATTGCTCGATTTCACCGATATCTATCCGCCATTGAGTTTAATCTGATCATCTTTTCTACCGAAAAGGTGGAGAATCCCTTCCGGGGTCCAACTACCAATATCGCCTGTTCTATATAATTTGAGCTGTTCTTCCGGTTTCAAATAGTCCTTAGAAAAAACGGCATTGGTCTTTTCTTTATCGCCGATATAGCCCCTTCCAACTCCAACTCCTGAAACCAAAACATCCCCTTTTGTACCAATAGGCGCTAGCTGACCGAATGAATCAACTACGTAAATATTTAAATTTTGAATGG
>CAYNUM010000089.1:0-7588 GCA_964400025.1 uncultured Croceivirga sp. | reverse complement strand
GGTAGTTTTTGTATTCTTTGACTATATATCGAACAAAAACAAAAATGTCATCACAAACACTTGTGATGACATTTAAAAACTAATTAACGCATAATTAAAATTGGTCGAGATCTGTTTGCCATGGAATTGTATTGTCTTTCACCAAGTTGTAAACGAGGGTGTTCAGGTCATTGTCAAACTCTTGGATATCGGTTCGGCGATAATTAAGTAATACCACCGCACTTTTACCATTGGCATCCATATAGAACCATGTTCTGGTTCCTGGAAGGCTACCTGTGAAAAAAAGAAGGTTTTGAGCTTCCCAAGTTCCAAACCCTCTTCCAAGATTTGAGATTTCTGAAGGACTGGCCATTAGATTTTGTGAATTGGTACTTACGAGGTCTGGCCTGCCATCTCTTCCATCCAAAGCACAGATAAATCGTAACATATCAGGGGCGTTGATTACGACTCCTCCATCACCATCCCTTCTTGAGGCTATGGTATAAATAAATTGGCTATCGAATTCAGTGCCATAATATTCAACCTCATTGGGTTCACGGTCTTCTTGGCGAAAAGAGGTTGTTTTGAACGAAGTAATACCTATTGGACTCAACAAATCGGTTACATAATCTTGAAATGTTTGTCCAGATACTTCTTCGACAATACGGGCCAAAAGCCAATACCCGGTATTGCTATATTCAAAATTTGTACCCGGGGCGTTGGTCAAATCCCAATTATTCAAAATGTATTCTATGAACTCATCGGGCCCAAATTGCGGTTCACGGTCAATGGGGTCTCCAGAATCTCGCCCCCATCCTCCTGAACCATGGATCAATAGATGGTCGACTGTTATTTCGAGCTCATCGTCTGTGAGCACTGCCGTTCCAAAATCATCACCTAAAATACCTTCTGGTCCAAAAACTTTGTCATTCAATGATAACATACCTTGGTCTACCAAGCTCATTATGGCTGTTGAAGTGAAAGGTTTTGAGAGGCTCGCTACTCGAAAGACATCATCAAAATTCATTGCTGTTTCATCTTCACGATTTGAAAATCCATAACCTTTGGTATAGACCATCTTCTCGTTTACACTGACGGCAACCGCTGCACCAGGAACATTGTATTTATCCAAAAACGCTTGAACAGCTGCGTCTACACTTGGAATATCACTTTGACTTACCGGGTCGGGATTGGGGTTTGGATCCGGAGTTGGATCTGGATCGGGAGTCGAATCTGGGTCAGGCGTTGGGTTTTCAATAGGATCGGGAGTGGAATCAGGATTTGGAGCAGGGTCATCTTTACTGCATGCCAAGACCAACAATAGTAGACTCGTTAACAGCAGTTTACCGCAGTGAAATTCAAAGGTTTTCATGTTTTCATGTTTTAAAGAGTTCTGACTCTATATCGGTACGATTTAAAATTGTCATCACTTTTTGATGACATTTCCAAAGTATTTCGATAGTAGGTTAATAATCGCCATTGTTTCGGGGGAACTTCAATGGTGATTTTCAAAAGGGTCGTTAATGCGACCCTTTTTTGTTTGTAGTTTTGCGTCATGGCAGATAAGCATAAATCAGGTTTTGTGAATATTATTGGGAATCCGAATGTGGGGAAGTCCACCTTGATGAACGCCTTTGTGGGCGAGAAACTTTCCATTATTACATCCAAAGCACAAACCACGCGCCATCGCATTTTTGGTATAGTCAACGGTGATGATTTTCAAGTTGTTTTTTCAGATACACCGGGAATAATCAAACCGGCATATGAGCTACAGAATTCAATGATGGATTTTGTGAAATCAGCCTTTGAAGATGCCGACGTATTGATATATATGGTCGAGATTGGTGAAAAAGGACTTAAGGATGAAGCTTTTTTCAAAAAGATAAAGAATAGTAAGATTCCGGTTTTGCTTTTGTTGAATAAGATAGACACCTCTGAGCAATCCACCCTGGAAACACAAATACAGTATTGGCAAGAATTGCTGCCTGAAGCGGAAATTCATCCAATCTCGGCATTGGAGAATTTTAATGTTGAAGAAGTCTTCAATCGAATTTTGGAACTACTTCCTGAGGGGCCACCCTATTATCCCAAAGACCAGTTTACCGATCGTCCAGAACGTTTTTTTGTCAACGAAGCGATTCGTGAGAAGATCTTAATGAACTACAAGAAGGAAATTCCATATTCCGTAGAGGTTGAAACTGAGGAGTTTCTTGAAGATGAAAAGATCATCAGGATACGCTCGGTAATTATGGTTGAGCGCGACTCTCAAAAAGGAATTATTATCGGCCATAAAGGTTCGGCACTGAAAAAAGTTGGGGTAGAGGCCCGTAAAGATTTAGAAAAGTTTTTCGGCAAACAGGTGCATATTGAATTATATGTCAAAGTCAATAAAAACTGGCGCTCCAGTTCGAAACAGCTTAAACGGTTTGGATATCAATAAACATAATTGCCAACCAGCTGTTTTTTAATCAAGGCATTCGCTCTTGACCGTGCTTTTTTTGAATGGCAATAAAAAGTTCATCGGCATAGTGACGCAGTTGTTGCATTTGGGGCTTGCCTTTTTCTTTTCCCAACCTTCCAAATGCGTATAAAATAAACCAGATAAGTACCAAAAAGCCCATACCCACCAACCATAAGGTGATATTGTGACCCAGTGAATATTTTGAATAGGCAAAGATTCCCATTATGACAAAAAGGGTCGCGACACCAAAGTGCAAGAACATAAAGAAAGTCCATAAGGTGGGGTTGGGACCAAAGACTCCATGGATTGTGCTCTTACCAGGGCTGAACGAACTTATCTCCAAATGCAGTTGTGGAGACCAAAAGTTGGTTTCCTCTTTTTTGAAGCGAATATAGATGTGTTCATCAATGCGCTTAAGCAAGAATGGGTTTTTCGGCACTACATCAAAAGCGCGCTTTAAGACCTCTGGGTCGGCATATAGCCGAATATCAAAACGTGGCCTAAGCACAATTTCATTGACTAGGTCGCTCATTATTCATGGGTTAAGCATTTAGAAGGTATTTATTTTTTCTTTACAATTAGCATTACTTTTGCCAAAATTTGAAGTATGGGCGGCATCGTTGCCATTGTTGGAAGGCCAAATGTTGGGAAATCTACTTTTTTTAATCGATTGATTCAAAAAAGGGAGGCTATCGTTGATGCTGTAAGTGGTGTTACCCGTGACCGTCACTATGGTAAAAGTGATTGGAACGGCAAGGAGTTTTCAGTAATTGATACCGGGGGCTATGTGGTGGGTAGCGATGATATCTTTGAGCAAGAAATCGACAAGCAGGTTGAGTTGGCCATTGATGAGGCTGACGCCATTATTTTTATGGTGGACGTGGAATCTGGAATAACCGGAATGGATGAAGATGTGGCCAATTTACTTCGTCGGGTAGATAAACCTACTTTTTTGGCCGTAAATAAGGTTGATAATGCGCAAAGAGCGGCTGATGCCGTGGAATTCTATGCACTTGGCCTTGGAGAATATTATACGCTCTCAAGTATCAACGGTAGTGGTACAGGGGAATTATTGGATGCCTTGGTGGAAGAGTTACCGGATGCCAAAGAAGAGGAATCCAATCTCCCCAGATTTGCCGTGGTGGGTAGGCCCAATGCTGGTAAGTCTTCTTTTATCAATTCATTGATTGGCGAAGACCGATACATTGTAACCGATATCGCCGGAACCACTCGTGATAGTATTGATACCAAATACAATCGATTCGGATTTGAATTCAATTTGGTCGATACGGCTGGAATTCGCCGGAAAGCCAAGGTTAGGGAAGACTTAGAGTTCTACTCGGTAATGCGCTCGGTACGCTCCATTGAATATTGTGATGTCTGTATTTTAATGCTGGATGCTACCCGTGGTTTTGATGGTCAGGTGCAAAACATTTTCTGGTTGGCGGAACGAAACCACAAAGGAGTGGTCATTCTGGTCAATAAGTGGGATTTGGTGGAAAAAGAGACCAATTCCGTAAAGGAGTACACTAAAAAGATTAAAGCTGCCTGTGAACCTTTTGATGATGTACCCATCATTTTTGTTTCCGTTTTAAACAAGCAACGAATTTTTAAGGCGATTGAGACAGCGGTTGAGGTATACAACAATCGCAGTCGTAAAATAAAAACGAGGGAGTTTAACGACGTTATGCTTCCGATTATTGAACGAAATCCGCCACCAGCATATAAGGGTAAATATGTGAAAATTAAGTTCTGCACCCAACTACCAACGCCTTATCCGCAATTTGCGTTCTTTTGCAATTTGCCACAGTATATTCGAGAGCCGTACAAACGGTTTTTAGAAAATCAGATTCGAAAACACTTTAACTTTACAGGGGTTCCGATTTCTGTATTTATTCGAAAGAAATAGACCCAAACGGTCAAAAAACTAGATGATGAGCAATTCACTTTACGATATTCCGGTCAAAGCGCTTGACGGTTCTGAAATAGACCTTTCGGCATTTAAGGGCAAACACCTTCTATTTGTTAATGTAGCTTCTAAATGTGGCTTTACCCCTCAATACAGGGAATTGCAAAAGTTAAGCGATGAATACCAAGATAAATTGGTGGTCATTGGTAGTCCATGTAATCAATTTGGTGGTCAAGAACCCGGTGATGCCGAGCAGATTCAAGGTTTTTGCGAACTCAACTTTGGGGTATCCTTTCCGTTGACCGAAAAATTGGAGGTAAAAGGCAATAATCAACACCCCCTTTACCAATGGTTGACCACCAAAGACCTAAATGGAAAGAAGAGCTCCAGCGTAAAATGGAATTTTCAAAAATACTTGGTGAACCCTAACGGGGAGTTGGTCGACTACTACTTTTCGATAACCAAACCCATGAGTCGAAAGATTACGAAGCATTTATAAAAACAGGAATGGTTTTTGATAGTTAATAAGAACTATCTAACAGACCAAAATGCGCATAACTGCATTACTCGTTTTTGTTGTTTTCATCCAGACAATTTGTTTTGGGCAAAATGCATTAATCAATAGTTCTCAAGAACTAAAAGAAAACATCCACCTTCATCTAAATAAGACCACTTTTTTGTCAGGGGAACGCCTTTGGTTCAAGGCCTATGTGCGTGACCAAAATACCAAACTGCCCTCTATGGCCACTACAAACCTTCATGTTGGTATTTATTCTGATGATGGTGCCGAAGTTAAACGCAAACTGCTCTATGTAGAGAATGGCATGGCCCAGGGCGATTTTGCTATTGATTCGACTTTGACCGCCCCGAACTACACGGTCCTGGCATGGACAAACTACATGCGGAATTATAAAGAACTGGTTCCTTTTCAGCAAGAAATTACGGTTTTAAGAGATGATATTGAAGAAGAATCAGCGGAGGTGAATATGAAGATTTCGATCTATCCGGAAGGTGGTCATCTGATAGCTGGGGCCTATAACAATGTAGGTATACTTGTTGACAATGGGTTGGGTCAAGGGGTAAAGGTCGATGACCTTGAACTGGTCGATGGCCTTGGCAATGTTGTCAAGAGCAACATTACCACGAACGATTTTGGAATGGGCAAAACGGGTTTTGCGGTAAGGCCCGGTCAGAAGTATTACCTACAAAGGCAATTGCCCAATGGTTCGTATGTTAAGGTTATGCTGCCCAAAGCTACTGAAGGCCAAATTGAACTTGCGGTTGACAACAATGGAAAGGATAAAGTGCTATTGACCCTATTGGCATCGAAAACGACCTTTGGTGAAAAGGACGGCGATATTCATACGGTGGCGCTGTACCAAGACGACTTCGTACGTCTCGAGGATGTAGAGGTCGATGAAAATAAACCTGTACTCTCAATTGACAGGGAAGAATTGCCCTATGGCCTTGTAACCACAGTACTGTTCGATACGGAGCTTCGTCCAATTGCCCACAGGATGTTCTTTAACCACAGAAAAGGGGACGAAATATTTCAAAATCTTAAGGTGGAACATTGCCTTACGGAATTCGGTGATTCACTGCAGGTCGATTTGATATTGCCCAAGGGAATGGAGAATGAAATCGACATCAGCCTATCAGCATTGCCGGGCAATAGCATCGGCTACCGTCCGGATAATTCGATAGCTTCCTCGTTTTTAATTCGACCTTATGTCAAACAGCACTATAAGGACCATTATTTTTTTCAGGGGCAAGACCGAAAGAAGCGATATGAACTTGACAAGCGGCTCATCATTGAAGGTTGGGGCAGATATGATTGGGACTCTAGAAAACAAGAAGAATTAGAACTGGCCTTTCAAATGGAAACGGGGATTGCTTTCCAAGGAAGGGTTGTGGATGCCGATTTAAATGATGAGAATCAAGTGTCCCTAATTGCGGAACTATCGGCGGCGATGGGTTTTGAAGAGTTGGATGAGAATAGGGCCTTTAGTGGAAACATGCCACTTTTTCAAGGGGATTCCTTAGGGGTTAGTTTAATTTCCAAGAAAGGCAAATTAAGGAAGCCTCAAGTAGAGCTTGCATTTTATGATCAGCAGGCCAAGTCAAGTGGATTTGATATCAAGATGGGGGCCAAAACAATGAAAAGGCAAGAAGGGACTAATCCAAGTGTAAGCGTTGAAGAACCCTTTAACTTCAACGAAGGTATTATTGCTTTGGAAGAAGTTATTGTTGTGGAAAAGGTACAAAAGACCAATAAAACGGAAATGTTCATCCCCTCGGGCTCAGATCTTATCTCTGAGGGAAGAATCATTGGGGATGAAGAGATCAAAAGGTATAATAGTGTTTATAGCTATCTAATGACTTTGGGTTACAGGCGTTCATGGGCAAAGGATCCTGAAGGTTTTTACGTGGATGTGCTACTAAATCCCAAGGATAACGCCCAAGTTGCCATAAATTCAGCTCATTTAAATCTCCCTCTTTCAAGGGTTCAGGCCATTTATTTTGATATCGAGAAAAAAAGATTTGTTAACGTGGTACTGCGGGATAGGTCATATGAAAGTCCTGAACAAAGAAATAAGTTCATCAAATTCGCCATTGAGAACGGATATGCCCGTCCACAAGAATTTTTTACGCCGAACTATCCTGATTATGAGAGTAATCTTTTCAAACAGTACGGTGCTTTAGATTGGAAAGCAAACCTATCCGTTGGTTCAGAGTTACCGACTTCGATTACCATTCCCAAAAAAAATCAAAAAACGATTATGGTTTACGTAGAAGGGTTTGGCAATACTGGAATGCTGGTTTCGCAATCAGAAGAATTAGATTTGAATCAATTGACTTACGATTGAGCCAATTCCCTTTTCTGTTGTAGCACCCCTTTCAGTACATTCTTTTTAAGAATTGCAGAGGCCGTCAAATAACCCGCCAGTAGCGCACCACCAACACCGCAGGTCACAATATCCTGGCCTGTAAGATATAGGTTTTTTATAGGGGTTCTAGGTTGTAAAAATCGTTGTTCGTAACGTTCTGGGTTGTGATCAATACCGTAGAGTTCACCAAGGTCGTAGTTCATAAAATGTTGCGTGGTGATCGGGCTTGAAAGTTCATAGCAGTCTATTCTACCTTTTACCTGTGGTTCTTTCCGATACAGTTCTTCCAATAAACGCTGGGCTATTTTTTCTTTAAACTGTTCATACTCGTCACCTCGTTTTTTCCATTTG
>CAYNUM010000088.1:0-7626 GCA_964400025.1 uncultured Croceivirga sp. | reverse complement strand
CATAAAAAGCCCGCCACCAACATGCACATGTTCGGCATCGATACCTAAATAGTATCCTGGCAGCTCAGATTTTCTGCCCCCTGGTGAAAACCCGGCCTTCATGATGGTATTGTAGGGGGATTTGTCCTTTGAAAATCGAATGTCCCTATTGATTCTAAAAATGGCCTTTTTTGGGTCGTTAAGTATATTAGGGTCCCAAGTCGTCAATTCAGGAATAATTTCACTCAAAAGCTCTAAAAAAGGCCCTTTCACATCATTCTCGTACCGATTTTTATTGGCATGAAACCACTCTTTATGGTTGTTTTGAGCCAGATCTTTAAAAAACTTGCTATAGTTTTCCCCAATCATAGAAGTTCATTTTCATTTTTCATGATACCGAGGGCCAAATGGGTCATTTCTTCCCATGACCTTTTATCCTGATAAGGTAGTTCATACCATCCTTTAAGAGGTCCTTTGGTCTTAAAAGGGTTGAATTCCTTTAATCTATAAGGGAGTGACGCTATTGGGTAGCCCCCGCCCAGTTTAAATACCATTCGTTTTTTTCTGGAAAAAAAAGCAAACACCTTACCACGAAAGTGAATGGCAGGTGAGCTCATCATCTTACCCTCAGTGATTTTTGGATCCTGAAGACAGCAGACATTTCGTATTTCCAAAAAAGTATCAAACTCCATAACTCAAAGCTACAAGGATGAATTAAGGATGGAATAGGTGAAATCAGACACTTTTAAGGGTTGAATGTGCCAAAAAGGATAAGTACTTTTAGTACAGTAAATTCCTAAATATGAAGCACGTCAGTATTTTGGTTCCCAAAGGGAATTCCATATTGAGCAGTATAGTTGGCCCTTATAAGATTTTAATGGCGGCGAATCAGTTTTTACAAAAGACTGGAAATACCCAAAATTCCTTTTTTGACATTCATTTAGTGGGTATGGAGAAAGAGACCAAACTCTATGGTGGTGCTTTTGGTATTCATTGCGACAGTAATCTAAAGGATATTAAAAAGACCGATTTGATATTAATTCCTGCTTTGCGCCCTGATAATCTGTTGGAAGACCTGGCATTGAATGAACCCTTTGTTCCATGGATTCTGAAACAGCGTATGACCAATAATGCAGAAGTGGCCAGTATGTGTATAGGGGCATTTTTACTGGCCCAGACGGGATTGGTCGATAATCGACAATGCTCTACACATTGGGCGGCCATGGACTTATTCGAACAGTTGTTTCCACAGGTGAATTTGGTGTCCAATAAGGTAGTTACGGAGGAGGATGGAATTTATACCAGTGGAGGCGCCTATTCTTTTTTGAACCTCATGCTGCATTTGGTGGAAAAATACTGTGGACGAGGAGTCGCGGTTTATATTTCCAAGTTTTTTGAAATAGAGTTTGGCCGAGACAATCAAAACCAATTTGCCATTTTTCAAGGTCAAAAAGACCATGAAGATGAGGCAATTCGACAAGCTCAATTATTTATTGAAGGAAATATTACTGAGAAAATTTCAGTGGATAAACTGGCTAAAAAATTCGCCATCAGCCGGCGAAATTTTGTTCGTAGGTTTAAAAAAGCCACTAAGAATACTCCTTTGGAATATATTCAAAGGGTGAGGATTGAAGCCGCAAAACGAAGTTTGGAATCCACACAGGATAATGTAAATGAGGTAATGTTTCAGGTGGGCTACTCTGACCAGAAGGCTTTTCGATTGGTTTTTAAAAAATATGTGGGTCTTTCTCCAGTGGCTTATAAGGCAAAATACAATCGCGGAAGGGAAAAGTTCGAACATCCCACAGCATGGTAATTTTATGGCAATGAGACCAAATAAAAAATATTAATTCCCAATAACTGTTTTTCCCGATTCCACCGATACTAAAAGTGATATTTTCAAGTTATCCTAACTAGGAAAGATTTACATTTTTGAAGCTTCATTTAAAACTTTTTGTTTCGGGCCTTACAGCCCTGCTGATTTTTAATGCTTGTTCGGTCAAAAAAGACAAGTTTTTAAATCGTAATTGGCACGCCTTAAACACCAAGTACAACACTTTGTACAACGGTAACATTGCCTTTGAGCAAGGGCGAGAAGAACTTAAAGCTTCCTACAGAGATGATTTCTGGGAAATACTTCCTGTAGAACGGTTGGAAGTTACCGACGAAACCAAACTTGATTCAGAAGATAATAACCCCAATTTTGAACGTGCCGAGGAAAAGGCGACGAAAGCGATTCAAAAACACAGCATGAACATCAAAGATGAAGAGCGAAATCCACAAACGGATGAAGCATTTTTGCTGTTGGGCAAGGCACGGTATTTTGACCAACGCTATATTCCGGCCTTGGAGTCGTTCAACTACATCCTCAGAAATTATATAGAAAGTGACAAGCTGAATCAGGCCACGATTTGGCGCGAAAAGACCAATATGCGACTGGACAATCCTGAGATTGCCATTAAGAACTTAAAGCGTCTTGTCAAATATGAAAATCTAAAAGACCAAGAATACGCCGACACCCATGCGGTTATAGCGCAGAGCTACTTAATGCTCAAGGCGCCCGATACGGCCATTCAGCAATTAAAGGTGGCGCAGGCCTACACCAAAAAAAATGAAGAGCGGGGACGGTACTTATTCATTATCGGGCAACTCTACGACCAGCTGGGGTTTAAAGATAGTGCCAATTATGCCTTTGACAAAGTCATTGCCCTCAATCGTAAATCCCCACGGGTGTATATGATCAACGCACATTTGAACAAGATTCGAAACACCGAGATTACTGCTGAAAGCCAAGAATTTCTTTTGGAATATTTGACCGATTTGGAGGAAAATCGCGAAAATCGCCCCTTTTTGGATAAAATATTTCATCAAATAGGGAATTATCACCTTGAAATCGAAGCTGATAGTATCGCTTTGGCCTATTACAACAAATCGCTTCGGGCCACTCAACAAGACAAAAAATTAAATGCACGGAACTATGAAATTCTAGGAGAGCATTTTTTCAATTTGAAGGAGTATAAAACGGCAGGGGCCTATTACGACAGTACCTTGACCAATCTGGTTGAGAACACCAAGAAATACAGACGAATCAAAAAGAAGTTTGATAATCTTGAAGATGTCATTAAATACGAAGATATTGTTCAATATACTGATAGCATCATTACCCTCTATGAGATGCCCGACGCCGAGCGTATCGCCTTTTTTGAGGAGTACATTCAGCAACTGAAAGATGAAGCAGCCGCTTTGGAGGCAGAAAAAGAGAAGAAGGCCAGCGCAGGTTTTGCTGCTTTTAATGACACCCAAGCAGGTAAAGAAAACAAAGGCAAATTCTATTTCTACAATGTTACAAGCTTGGGCTATGGAAAAAGCGATTTCAAAACCCGTTGGGGTGAACGCCCGCTTGAAGACGATTGGCGTTGGAGCAATAAAACACGCGTGACACCTTCAGAGGCCACCGGAGATGTTGTAGCCGACAATGCGGATACCAAAAGTGTGTCTGAAGAGGAAAAATACACCGTTGACTTTTATCTTCAGCAACTGCCTACTGAAGTGGCTGTAATCGATAGTTTGGCCGATGAACGCAATTTTGCAAACTATCAATTGGGCTTGATTTATAAGGAGAAATTTAAAGAGAACCTTTTGGCCGCCGGTAAATTGGAAGCTGTTTTGAAAGGGAATCCCGAAGAACGGTTGGTTTTACCATCAAAATATAATCTGTACAAGATTTATGAGGAAACCGGAAGTCCGCTTTCTGAAAAAATGAAACAGGATATTTTGACCAATCATGGGGATAGTCGTTATGCCGCCATATTATTGAATCCTGATGCTTTTTTGGAAGGTGATGGTGAGGGTCCCGAAGTGCGATACGGTCAGTTGTTCAAACTATACGAAGCGCAGGAATTTTTGCAAGTGATTACCACTTCACAAGAATATATAAAGGCGTTTACAGGTGACCCCATAGTGCCCAAGTTCGAAATGCTCAAAGCTAATGCCATTGGTCGTTTGAGAGGTTTTGAGCCCTACAAGGAAGCCTTGAATTATGTGGCACTGACCTACCCGAACAATCCTGAGGGCAAAAAGGCAGAACAAATAGTTGCTGAGCAATTACCCAAATTGGCGTCAAAAGAATTTTCGCCAGAAGAAGGCAGTTCTGGCACCGGTAATTGGAAAGTGGTCTTTGAATTCAAAAGAAGAAACAATGAAAAGGCGCTAAAACTTAAAAAACGCCTCGAAGAGGTCATTGAAGATTTGCGGTACAAGAATATTGTTTCCAAAGACACTTATACTTTGGAAGACCAATTTGTAGTAGTACACGGCTTCAAATCAAAAGATTTTGCCCTGGGCTTTGCCGAGCTCATAAAAAAGAATCGAGACTACCTTATTAAGGATAAGAATTTTGTAATTTTATCAAAGAACTACCAGACCATTCTAATCCACAAGAATTTAGAGACCTACAAATCTGAAATATTAACCCCAAAACCGTGAACAAAATGTTCTCAGACAAACAAAAACCCCGACCTATGGAAAATTTTGGTGGACAGCCCAATCGAATTGAAAAGAACACCGTCATCAAAGGAGATATCACCTCGGAAGCTGACTTTCGCATTGATGGAAAACTTGAGGGCAACGTTAAAACTTCTGGTAAAGTGGTCATCGGTAAAGATGGCTTGATCAAAGGCAAAGTCGAATGTGTAAATGCTGATATTGAAGGCAACTTCAACGGTGAGCTTTACGTTTCAGAACTATTGTCACTTAAGAACACTGCAAAAATCGAAGGAACGGTGAACGTATCAAAGCTAGCAGTTGAGCCGGGGGCCACCTTCAACGCTTCTTGCTCTATGGGCAAGGGTACAAGTTCTGCAACTCATAAGTTGCAGCCTTCCAAAGTAAATGAGCCAGCAAAAGTCTCCTAAGAAGAAT
Source organism: uncultured Croceivirga sp. (assembly GCA_964400025.1). GTDB lineage: Bacteria > Bacteroidota > Bacteroidia > Flavobacteriales > Flavobacteriaceae > Croceivirga. The sequence goes on along the minus strand of CAYNUM010000088.1, from coordinate 2,727 downwards.
AACGGTTTACGAAATGGAATTGCCTTGACTGGCATTGCATTCGAAATGGGTCTAATCATTTATTTGGCCGTTAAGGGAGGTAATAGGTTGGATGTACATTACGAAACTGAGAAAAAATATTTTACGGTCGTAGCCACACTACTAGGTGTGGCTATTTCGATTTGGGTAGTTTTGCAGCAATTGAAACGATTGAACAAAGAATGAAAAAACTACCCTTAAGGTTTGCTACCATTTTACTTGTAGGCTTGAGCCTTGCTTTCGCACTTCATTATTTTACCCTGAAAGGCGCTGAGCTACCTCCCCTTGCTGATATGTTGATGCCTTCTTATGTCATCAATTATATATTAGCTGTGGGCATTTTTGTAGGCCTTTTTTATTCAAGAAGAAAACTGAAAAATGCATTGGGGTTCTTATTTATGGGGGGTAGCCTAGTAAAGTTTATTGTATTCTTTCTTGTTTTTTATCCGGTTTATAGGGCTGACGGCGAAATTCAAAGAACAGAGTTTGCCGCTTTTTTTATACCCTATTTGACCGCGTTGATTTTAGAGACATATTTCGCTTCAAAGATGCTAAATCAGGTCACTGAACCCTGATTTTGAAATTGCCGTCCAATTCGCTAAAAATAAAGCAATAAAGCTTTTTTCCTTTTAAGGGAAAGACTTACATTTGCACCGATTTTTAGAGACCGTTAGTTCCAGCGAAATGCGAAAAACGTTTTTGAAGAGTTTTCTTCTTTTTTCTGTACTTATTTTAAGTCAATTCTCCTTCGGAAAAGAAAAGGAAGAAAAACATGGCGAAGAGGGTCAAGGCAAGGACCTAAAGACCGAGATTAAAGAATACATCCAACACCATTTACAGGATTCACACGATTTCTCCCTATTCTCTTATACCGAAGACAGTGGAGAACATAAATATGTGGGATTTCCATTACCTGTTATTCTTTGGGACGAAGGTTTAAAAGTATTCTCTTCCTCTAAATTCCACCATGGCGAAACGCTTGCCGAGGTTGATGGTAATCATTACAGGCTGTATCATAGTAAGATTTATAGAACGGATGCGGAAGGTGTCATCAATTATGATGAAGACCACCATCCTACCAACGTAAAGCCTTTGGACCTTTCCATTACCAAAAATGTGGTCATGATAATTGTGACAGGGCTTTTAATGTTTTGGTTATTTACAAGTTTGGCGAAGTCTTATTCAAAAAACAACGGTATTCCAACTGGTGTTGGTCGATTTTTCGAACCAATCGTTCTTTATATAAGAGATGACATTGCCCGTCCGAATATCGGGGAAAAGCGCTACAAAAAATACATGCCATATCTATTGACCATATTTTTCTTTATATGGTTTTTGAACATATTTGGTATGACCCCGCTAGGCATTAATGTCACAGGTAACATTGCAATTACTTCTGCATTGGCCATTTTGACATTTATCATTACAAATTTTACGGGAACAAAAGATTACTGGATGCACCAGTTCAATCCTCTTGGAGATTCATTGCCTTGGTATGGTAAAATACCCTTATATATAATTTTGGTTCCGATTGAGTTGTTGGGATTGATTATTAAACCTTTCTCCCTATTGATTCGTTTATATGCCAACATGCAGGCAGGCCATATTGTAATAGGAAGTTTGATAGGTTTGATGTTCATTTTTAAAAGTTGGATTGGCAGCCCGTTATCATTTGGTTTGGCTTTTGCCATTATGTTGATTGAAGTACTTGTGGCCTTGCTACAGGCTTATATATTTACCATGTTGAGTGCTTTGTATTTCGGATTTGCCTCTGAAGAACATGAGCATGAACATGAGCACGAGGCAGAATTGTCTCATTAAGTTGAATTTTTAATTTTTAAACTAGATAAACATGGAAATTCCAGTAATGGTAGGTGCAGGTTTGGTTGTTATCGGTGTTGGTATGGGTATTGGTAGAATCGGTGGTTCTGCAATGGAGGCCATCGCTCGTCAGCCTGAAGCTTACGGTAAGATTCAGACAGCGATGTTGATTGCTGCTGCATTGATTGAAGGTATTGGTTTCGCTGCATTGTTTGCGGTATAATCATTGATCTAAAGGCAAAAGGCTGTAACGGTTGGTTACAGCCCTTGCCTGTTTAAAGTTTAAAAGAAAAAAAGTAAAACATGAAGTTGTTAGAAGAATTTTCGTTGGGCCTCTTTTTTTGGCAGTTTCTTCTTTTTGTGTTGTTGTTAATTCTACTTCACAGATTTGCATGGAAGCCAATATTAAATGCGGTAAACGAACGTGAGGAGGGTATTAAGGATGCACTTAAGGCTGCCGAAGATGCAAAAAAAGAGATGCAGAATGTGACTGCCGATAGTGAAAAACTTTTGAAGGAAGCACGGGCTGAAAGGGAAACGATGTTGAAAGAAGCTCGTGAAATCAAGGAAAAAATGATTTCTGATGCTAAGGAGCAGGCTCAGGTTGAAGGCGATAAAATGATAAAACAAGCTCAAGCTACAATAGAAAGTGAGAAAAAAGCAGCTGTTGCCGATATTAAGGCCCAAGTTGCCACGCTTTCGGTAGATATCGCTGAGAAAGTTTTAAAAGGTGAATTATCTGACAAGAAGAAACAACTAAAAGTTGTTGAAGACATGTTGGGTGATGTAAAACTGAATTAATTATTATGGTAGATAGCCGCGCTGCAATGCGATATGCCAAAGCGACACTTGATTTTGCTGTTGAGAAAAAAGCAGCGGATTGGTTTG
>CAYNUM010000087.1:0-7645 GCA_964400025.1 uncultured Croceivirga sp. | reverse complement strand
AAAACCTTGACGTGGTGGTGTTAACCGCCCTAAAATACTTTGAAGTTGAGCCTGAAAAGCCGATTTCTGAAAACATAATTCTTGAAGACAACTTGGTATTGGAAGCCCTTAAAAATGCTGGGTTGGAGGTTGCACGAATTGCATGGGATGACCCCGACTTCGATTGGTCAAGTACCCGATTTGTCTTGATTAAAACCCCGTGGGATTACTTTGACCGAATCAAGGAATTTAAACGGTGGTTCGGTAGAACTGCCGAATTGACCAAGTTCATCAATTCAAAAAAACTGATTGATTGGAATATTGATAAGCACTATTTACAAGAATTGAATGGAAAGGGCATTCACATCCCGCCCACTCTTTTTATTGAAGCTGGTGATGACGGTGATTTAAGGGATGCCATTGGCAGGGTGAAGGACAAAGGATTCAATTCTGATGAATTCGTATTGAAACCCTGTATTGCCGCTGGTTCGCGTCATACTTACAAATTCCATTTGTCAGAATGGGAAAAGTATGATGCTATATTTAAAGAATTGATTAGTGAAGAAGCCATGATGCTTCAAGAATTTCAAAAGAACATTGTAACAGAAGGTGAGGTATCAATGATGGTCATAGGAGGCAAGTACACGCATGCTGTCTTGAAAAAGGCAAAATCGGGTGATTTCCGGGTTCAAGACGATTATGGCGGTACTGTTCAAGAGTATATACCTTCACAGTTGGAAATTGAATTTGCCGAACGCGCTATTGAAGCATGCAGAGAAATGCCACTATATGCCAGAGCAGACATTTTTAGGGATAATGAAGGGAAAACGGCATTGGCCGAACTCGAGATTTTTGAACCCGAACTCTGGTTTCGTTTTAAACCCGAAGCCGCTACAGCCCTGGCCAAATCTATAAAAAATCACTATTTCAAATGAAACGAATACTAAAAATTCTAGGTGTGTTGATTGGAGTGTTGCTTTTGGGATTGATACTCTGGGGCGTAATTGAAAATGAGTCCCTTCCAGAAGGTAAAACAGGTCCAGAAGCAGAGGCCTTGGCCCACAAAATGCTAACGGCCCTTAACCATGAAAAGTACAATGACACCAGATTCTTGGAATGGTCGTATCAAGGTGGGAAAAATCATTACATATGGGATAAGGAAATGGGGCGTTGTAACGTGAAATGGGATGATTTTGAGGTTAACTTAAATCTGGTTAACCCAAAAAAGAGCAAGGTCAAAAAAACGGGTGTTACCCTAATAGGCGAAGAAGGCGAAAAAGCTATCGAAAAGGCATTGGCCTATTTCAACAACGACTCTTTTTGGTTGGTAGCACCGTATAAAGTATTTGACAAAGGAACTACCCGGAGTATAGTTTTACTGGAAGACGGCACTCAAGGGTTGATGGTCACCTACTCAAGTGGAGGAACAACCCCAGGCGATAGTTATCTCTGGAAGTTAAATCCCAATGGATTTCCAAATAGCTATAAAATGTGGGTGCAGCTAATCCCTATAGGAGGTGTGGAAGCCACCTGGGATGATTGGATGGTTTCAAAAAGCGGGGCTTTTTTACCTAAGAGTCATGAACTAGGACCGATTGAACTTTCTATGGGCAATGTAAAAGGCTACAATGAGTAAAATCCGCATTACCTCCCCAGGTTTAAATGGGGCCGAAGTATCTTGGTTTGCACCACTATGCAACGGTGACTTTGAATACATGGGGCAGTTCGACAATGCTTTAAAAAGCAATTGGGCGAATACCTCAAACATTGTGAAAACTGCTGATGAGCTTGGATATCGCAATGTACTCTGCCCTTCTTCGTACCAAGTAGGCCAAGACACCTTAAGCTTTGTTTCAGGAATGGCACCCTTGACCCAACAAATCAATTTATTGGCGGCCATACGTTGTGGCGAAGTGCACCCACCGATGCTTGCGCGTGCGTTGGCAACCATTGACCATATGTTGAAGGGGCGCTTGACGGTAAATATCATTTCATCGAACCTACCTGGTGAAGAGCTTGATTCCGTTAGCCGATATCAGCGTTCACGAGAGGTCATCCAAATCTTAAAACAAGCGTGGTCACAACCCGAAATCAATTTTAAAGGTGAATTTTATCAGATTGAGGGATTAAAGACCGATCCCGTAAAGCCCTATCAACAGCATGGCGGTCCCCTACTCTATTTTGGGGGTTATTCACCGCCGGGAGTAGAACTATGTGCCGAACATTGCGATGTCTATTTGATGTGGCCAGAAACGGAGAAACGGCTAATGGAACTCATGCAGAATATGTCTCAAAAAGCGGCCGAAAAGGGAAGGACAGTGGACTTCGGACTGCGTATTCATATGATTGTTCGTGAGACCGATGCTGAAGCGAAAGCACATGCAAAAAAAATCATGTCAAAAATCGATGCTGAAGTCGGTGATGAAATTCGAGAACGTGCTTTGGATGCAAAGTCCTTAGGGGTAGCCCGCCAAGCAGAAATGAGAAATCAGGCTGATTTGGATGGATTTGTGGAAGACAATCTTTGGACCGGTATTGGTAGGGCCCGCTCAGGATGCGGTGCAGCTCTCGTTGGTAATCCTGACCAAATCTATGAAAAGATACAACGGTATATGGACATGGGCATACGAAGCTTTATTTTCTCGGGATATCCGCATTTAGAAGAGTGTCAACTTTTTGCAAAATATGTACTCCCTAGGTTGAATACGGTTTCATTACCCCAAGTCTATGGTAGACAACCAATTAGCGAGCCACCAACACCACTAGCAGCCGGAAAAAGAACGTAAATGGATATACTGATCGTTGCACTTTACTTTACCATTGTCATGGTTGTTGCGCTTCGAGGCAAACAGGGCAATGATGCAACTATCGATGATTATTTTCTGGGTTCTAGAAGCCTAAAATGGTACTCTATTGCATTCTCCACCATAGCAACCAATGTACATGGATATCAATTTCTAGGTATGATGGGCTCCGCTTATCTTTTTGGGTTGGCCCAGGCCAATTTCGAAATCAATGCGATTCAAGGCCTTTGGATGGCTGCCTTCATTTTCGTTCCACTCTACTTGAAAGATCGAGTAGTCACAATTTCGGAGTTCATTAAAAACAAATTAGGAAGAACCGTTTCATTGACCTACTCCATCGCCAATATTGTAATGTTTGCCTTCTTGGGCATTGGTATCGCATTAATGTGGGGTGCCTATGTTGCTGAATTGGTTTTTCAAAAAGAGCTTTTGTTCCTCAGTGAAAATCGGCTTACACGATTGGTTATTCTCATCATTTTTTTGGGTGTATTTTCTGCTATTTATACCTATTTCGGGGGCTTGGCAGCGGTTGTCAAAACCGATATTGTACAGTTTCTCATACTTACGATTGGTGGGATTATGATTTTGGTGGTTTCCATTCAGAAATTGGGCGGCTTCGGACAATTGTATGAAAAGACGCCTGAATTGATGCACTTGCATTTGCCCGCAGACCATCCACAATTACCATGGATTGGCATGATAGGCCTTCTCTTTCTCAACATCAACTATTGGTGTGCCAATCAAGCGGTGATACAACGTAGCTTGGCAGCTCGCAGCCTAAAAGACGCACAGACTGGTTTGATGGTGGGTGGCCTTATGAAGTATTTGATGGCCTTTATAGTAATAGTGCCAGGAATTGCATTAGCGGGAATTCTTGGGCCTGAAGCTTTGGCCAACGAACCCGACCAGGCATTTTCATACATCGTTACCAATTTTTTGCCAAGTGGTCTAAGGGGCATTCTACTCTGCGCCATATTCGCCTCTTTGATGAGTACCATTGATTCTGTATTCAATTCTTTGGCCACCCTTTTTTCCATTGACATCTACAAAGGTATTTTAAGAAAGGAAGCTACAGATCAGCAAGTGGTTGCCGTTGGTAGGAAAACCATACTTGTGGGCTTGTTCACCGGAATTATCACCGCCATTTTCCTGATTTCCTATAAGATATCAAACTCAGAATCTGCATTTACCCATGCCTTAAATGACCTAAGGTATATTTTCAATACGGGCTTTGTAGTCATCATCTGCATCGCAGCCTTGCTGTTGCTTCCCAACAGAAGGTTAGCCTTGTTTGGTTTTATATCCACGTTGCCGATTAATCTTATCTCCAGGTGGTTATATCCAGACATGAACTATTTGATACGGGCGTTAATTATCATTGTTTTGGCAATTTTGATTGTCGCCATTCCTACAATAGTAAAGAACGGATTTAAACCTTGGCGTGAATTCATTCAATTCGGTGACAAAAAAGTAAAATGGTTTGGATTTGGACTGTTAGTATCATTGATTTCCTGTCATTTTATCTGGCACTGACAACAAATAAGTTTAAAATAGCTATGAAGAAAACGGTGATCCTTTTTATTTTTCTGTGCCAATTGACCATGGTGTTTGGTCAATCGCTTAAGGTCAGTAGTAATGGCCGATTCTTGGTAAAAAACGATGATTCTCCCTTCTTCTGGATGGCAGACACCGCATGGGAATTGTTTCATCGATGTGATTCAACTGAAGTGTTGTTGTATTTGGACAAAAGAGCCCAACAGGGGTTTAATGTAATTCAAGCTGTTGCCTTGGCAGAATTAGATGGTCTGAACACTCCTAATACCAATGGAGATAAGCCTCTGATGGAAAATAACCCTGAAACCCCAAATTCCCCTTATTTTGACTATGTCGATTGGGTAATTTCAGAGGCAGCCCAAAGAGACATTTATATAGCGCTATTACCTACATGGGGTGATAAACTTTTTAAGCATAATTGGGGCATTGGACCTGAGGTCTTTAATCCAAAAAATGCCTTTTCATTTGGTCAATGGATGGGAGAACGTTTTAAATCCAATGAAAATATTATTTGGGTATTGGGCGGGGATCGTAATCCAAGAGACAACTCCAGTGATGTAGAAGTATGGCATCAAATGGCCCAAGGAATTTCGACCGCTTATGAAAACAAGGATGAAGTATTAATGACATTTCACCCCCAGCCCAAAGAAAAGGGCGGCTCTTCAACTTGGTTTCATAATGCTGAATGGTTAGATTTTAATATGCATCAAACCGGTCACTGTGCCAATCAAGGCACCTACAATCACATTCATCATGATTATCACTTGCAACCCACCAAGCCTACTCTGGATGGTGAGCCTTTATATGAAGACCACCCCAATTGTTTCAATGCTAAAGAATTAGGACATTCCACTGCAAGTGATATTAGGCGCATCATGTATTGGAACGTTTTTGCCGGCGCCTTTGGTCAAAGTTATGGTTGCCATGCTGTCTGGCAAATGTACAACCTTGATAAAGAAGGTATTAACCAACCGTTGCGACCTTGGAAAGAAGCTTTGAACCTACCCATGGCCAATGAAGTAAAACACCTTAAAAACTTGATGTTATCAAGACCTTTTCTTTCTCGAATTCCTGATCAGGAAATGATCGTTGGTGATCAAGTTGAAAACAACGACTACACCAGCGCTACACGTGACGAAAATGGTGCTTATGCCATGTTCTATTTTCCACAAGGAAAGGCGAAAACCATAAATCTAAGTAAATTGAAAGGAGAATCATTTATGGCAAAGTGGTATGACCCTCGAACCGGTGTTAGTTTCGACTACAAAAAAATAAACCAAAAAAGTACTGAAGTTATACCTCCGTCCAAAGGAGTTGGAAATGATTGGGTATTGGTCGTTGATGCACTTGGCACTAATTTTCCTGAACCTGGCAGTCCTATTCAATTATAATTCAGTAAGCCCAAACTCAGAAAGAACAACCTCCCATTCTTGAGTCTCCAAAATTTCAAGAATACGTTGCGAAATGGCCTGTTCCAATTCCACGGCATCTTGCTTTATACCAAAGGCATAAAACTGAACGTCAAATTTTAGTGGAAGGACTTCCAATTTCTTTAATTGCTCATTTTTCTTGATTTTGTATTGCAATATGGGCTCGTCGTAGATAAAGGCATCCAATTCGTGTTTTTCTAAATCTTTTAATCCAGAATCCACACCTTCATATTCCTGAATGTCTTTAAAGAAATGCACCTTAAGGAATTCGCTAGCTTCTGAGCTTCTCACGGTTCCTACTTTTCTATCCTTAAACGCATTGAAGCTATTGCTGCTATTCGCCAACTGGTTCACTGTCAAACTAGAGGCAATACTCGCGGTCAACCCAGAAACAAACAACAATCCACTAAGCATAAGGCCTAGCGCTGCTATCTTACCGCCACGGGTCTTTGGTGATTTATCGCCATAACCCACAGTCGTTAACGTAACCGCAGACCACCAAAGTCCGTCCCAAATGCCCTTATGGTTTTTTCGGAACTCTGGGTTTCCTCTACGCTCAAAGAGCCATGCCAACATCCCAAAAAATAAGAGTATCACAAATAGCAATAGAAATCCTCGAAGAAAATTTAGTTTAAAGAAGGATTCTAGAAACTGCTTGACTTTTTGCAAAGATGATTGTTGGGCCACAGCAATTGTAGAATGCGACGCAAAAAAAGAATGGGTAAACTCCATTTCTTTACTTCGTTCACCAGTTATGGTCAAGGGATTGATTGAAACATCGACCTCACCCCGCTTTATGGCATCCAACATTTCAGAAAAGTTCATCTGCTTTAACTCATATTGGAGCTCCAAATCCTCTGCGACTTGTTTCCAAATCCAAACATTGATACCTTCCAAAAGACCATCTTCTTGTATTATAAATGGCGGTGCAGGCGTAAAGGCAACCTTCAATGTGTCGGTTGGTAATTGGGCTGTTAATAACTGGGTGCCCAACAAAAAAAATAGTAGTAATCGCATTGGGTTGACTAACGATTCTTAAATATACATTAATCCGCAACCATTCAAACAAAATTGACCATTATGACCAATATCATAGTTCTTGGGTCGTACATGCAATACCTTGACTTTAGAATTTAAAAGCAATTGATATGGTACTTATTTCAAGAATTTTAGCTGTTATTACCGTACTGGCAGGCTCTGTTATGTATGGCCAAAACTACTTTGAGACCGATAAAGAATCTAATTCCAATCCAGAAATGCCACAAATAACCGTGCTCAACGGTGTAGCATTGCAATTATATATCGACAACTGCAAGTTTACTTTTACGGAGGCTGATTTTGGACTTCATTTAAAAGTGACCACTGATGAAAACCAAGAGGTTTTCGTACATCTAGGTCCTGTTTGGGCGACATCAATTTGGACGGAAGGTATTGAGGGCAACCCCATTCATTTGGTCGTATTTAAATACGAACATCTTCCTGAAAATGAATATGTTGCAAAAGAATTGCATTGGGATGGCCATGCGGCTATATTCCGAGATGAAAACCTAATGCCGTTTTGGGTAAATGGCTATAATCAAGGAGTTTGGTGAAATAGGCCGGCATCACATCTAAAGAATTAGTGTTCATATATTCTTAAATATAGCGCTTGCCTTAGCTGTTTAAAGGGTTAGCTTCATCTCAAATTGACTGATGGTTTTTTTCATATTTCGATTTGTAAAAAAGTCCAAAGTCGATTTATAATTATCATCTACATTGATTATAGACATTGGTCCAGAAAAGTTGGATTTAAAGTATTTTAATTGTTATGTGTTATGCATAATTATGATGTCAACAAGTTCATTTCGCAGCTTGTCGAACAAACCCATACCCGTCTCC
>CAYNUM010000086.1:0-7673 GCA_964400025.1 uncultured Croceivirga sp. | reverse complement strand
TGCTGTACTTTACGGTGCAGGTTCTGTAGCCGGCCTGATTAACTACACGAGTAAGACAGGAGATACCAACCCAGGTAACGTAATCAATGTTGAGTGGGGAAGTCGTGGTCGTTTAAAGACAGATTTCTATACCGGTGGAAAATTGGGTGGTGAAGATTCAAATACTTTTTATGCCTTCACTGGTTTTGTTCGTAAAGATGATGGCCCAATTGAAACTGGTTTACCTACTCGTGGTGTACAGTTTAGAGGTAATATTAAAAAACGTTTTGAAAAGGGAACCTTTACCCTTCACGCCCAATATATTGATGATAAGGCGCAGTTCTTTTTACCCTTGCCACTTAGTTCAGACCGTGAAAGATTGGCGGGTAACGATGGTGATGATGTAGAACAGCTACTTTCTGGTGAATTGGCTGAGACCTCTTTTCTAACTCCAGGCGGAGTTTACAAGAGTCCTATTGAAGACGGTGTATCTACCAAAGGTGGTTATGTTATGGGTGATTTCGTCTATAATTTTAGCGACCTAGTAAGTTTCAAATCAAAAATCAGATATGCCAACTACCAGCACAACTTTGCATTATATGTAGGTGGTAACGGTGCCTTCGGCAACCCTTTGACCTTATCTAATTACGTTTCTCAAGTCGCTCCAGGAAATACCGGATTTTCAGCAACTTACCAAGGTGGTAGTGGTGCCGAAATCAATGGAAGTGACTTAGTTGTAGAAAACTTACATGTAGATCGTTTGCGACCTATGACCGATTACTCAGGTGATGCTAACTTGATTTTGAGAACAGACAGCAGAGAGCACACCTTTACAATTGGTACTTACATGGCCCGAACTGACGCCGAAGATGTCAACTGGCAATATCGAGTATTGTCCGAATTCAATAACAATCCTAGACTTATTAATTTGAGCTACACCGATGGGGGGGGCAACAATGTAGTCTACTCTGATGGAGGTTTATACAATAGAATAGGAATGACTTCTAATCGCTTTTTATCTCAAAGTAGAACAGCTTTCTATGTAACGGACGAGATGATTTTTGACAGATGGCGATTTGACGTTGGACTACGTATTGAGTCAACAACAGGTACTTTCAACAATGGTGGCCTTGAGGAGAGTCAAGTATATGATAATCCTGATTTGACACCAGAATTGGCCAATGTGCGATTTGCAGATGGTAGCTTTACCACTGCTGAAATTAACGCTACAGATTGGGCGCTTTCACTTGCAGGCTTATATGAGCTTTCAGAATCAACCAATCTTTACGCAAACTTCTCTCGTGGATTCTTCTGGCCACAACAAAGAGGATTCGTACCAACACCAGGTATCCGTGAATCCAATTATGAAGGTGAGACGATTATACAGGCTGAAGGTGGTGCAAAGTTTGGTACCTCTAAGTTTTCAGGTTCTATTGCAGCCTATTATGTAACCTTGCAGGATCGTATTAGAATTGATCAAGCGATTGTCAATGGGCAATTGGAAGATCAGGCAAGAAGTGAGCAAACCACCTCTACAGTTGGTTTGGAAGCATCATGGTTGTATCGTTTTGATGATAATTTTAGCTTGAACGGAACAGCAACTTATCAGAACCACGAAATCACCAAAAATGAAACCACTAACCTTCTTACTGGTGATGTGACCACAATCAATGAAGGAAATGAGATTGGTCGTCAGCCCAACTTTTTGGGAAGTTTAGGTTTGAATTATGATGACAGTAAGTTTGATGCCAACTTTACCTTAAACCACACCGGGGCCAAGTTTACCGATGATGGAAACGGCGTAGAATTAGATGCCATTACTATAGCTCGACTTGGAGCAGGATACACCTTTAGAACCGAAGATGTAAACTCTGTTAGAGTAGGTTTCTCAGTCTTCAACCTTTTCGATAGTGTAGGTCTTACCGAAGGTAACCCTAGAGCCGGTATCGGAGGTCAAGTGGATGATGGCGAGTTTTTCTTTGGTCGTCCAATTCTTCCAAGAAGGCTCTTTTTGACAGCGACATTTAATTTTTAATTATTACGGAATTAGTTTAAGTTAGTTTAATTAAGCAGCATGCTGGTGGGTTGGTTATTGACCATCAGCATGTTTTTTTAAATGGTCATTTGTTATGAAGGATGGTCTAATAGAAAGAGCCAAAAAAGTATTGGACAACAACTTCCAAGAAGGCGGTTTTTCTGTTCCTAGCGACGGATTATATCCTTTTCAATGGATGTGGGATTCTGGTTGGATTGCCTTGGGCTTCGCACACTATGATATGGCGAAGGCAAAAAAAGAGGTAGAAACTATTTTGAATACGCAATGGGAAAATGGATTTATTCCCCATATTGTATTCCATACCGATTCTGATACTTATTTTCCTGGACCGGACTTTCATCAATCAAAACTACACCCGCAATCTTCCAGTAAATATCGCTCTACAGGAATGACCCAACCACCTGTATTTGGCTTCATTCTGGAACATCTGTTACGAATAGCCGAAGACAAGGCTGATATTTTTGATTTCATAATAGAGAATATTGATAAGGTTTTTGACAACCATCTTTATTTTTACGAAAATCGTGATGTCAACAATGAAGGTCTAGTGTATATCTATCACAATTGGGAATCTGGTACGGACAATTCTCCAATTTGGGATGATATTTGGGAAACATGGAATCCGCCAGAATATAATTTTGTTCGCCGTGATACCACCCATGTCGATCCTGCCCAACGCCCATCAAAGCGCGAGTACGACTATTACTTACATATCATAGATATTGCCAAAGAATATAATTATGATGATAGTAAAATCGCAGAACACTCACCTTTTTTGGTACAAGATCCCCTGTTTAATACTATGCTTATTGCATCGAACCAGGCTTTGATGGGGCTTTATGAAAAAGTTGGAGGTAATGAAGACAAAATTGCTTATCTGAGAGAAAAAACGGCTCAGGGTTTCACTTCGATGAACGAAAAGCTATACCATAAAGAATTAGGAGCTTATGTACACTATGATCTAAGAAATGAACGCCCTATTCCTTTTATCTCTTCATCTTCATTTACACCCTTGTTTGCTAATATTCCAGATGCTGATAAAACCTTCCATCTCTTAAAAAATTTGACTGAAAAGTTTGGGGGCTCAGATAAGTATCTATGTGCTTCTTTTGATCCTACCAATGAAAGATTTAATCCAAGAAAATATTGGAGAGGTCCGGTATGGATCAATGTAAATTGGATTCTATATCATGGTTTTCTTAATTATGGCGAAAACGGTTTAGCATCTCGAATAATGGAAGATTCTATCACTCTATTGGAAAAGTATGATTTTTACGAATATTTCGATTGTAGAAAGGACAACCCAGATTCTGAAAACAGTGGATATGGTGGGGAGAATTTCTCTTGGAGCGCAGCCCTGCTTATTGATTTTTTAATGTCCGAAAAATAAGCTGTAATGACCCTTGATTTTTCCAAAGATTATGTTCTAGAAAATGAAAGGGTACGATTGGAGCCTCTGAAAATGTTACACTTTGACGTTTTAAATCAGTGGATTGATGACCAAGAAATCTGGACCTACTTTTTGGGTCGTTCGAATGGTCAAAAAAATTTTAAGGTTTATCTTGAAGATGCGATTGCCAGTCGCTTCGAAAAAAAAGAATATGCGTTTGCAGTGTATGATAAAAAGTTTTCAGCCTATGCCGGTTGTACACGCTGGTTCGACTATGATTCGAACTTGGCCATTATTCGGTTAGGCTACAGCTGGTACGGAAAGAAGTTTTGGGGCACTGGATTAAACCGAAATTGCAAATACCTACTCTTTGAATTTGCGTTTGAGCATTTACAGGTAGAGCGAGTGGGTCTTGGAGCGCATGCAGAAAATAAACGTAGTATTGCTGCGATGAAAGCAGTTGGTTGCCAGCTTGAGGGTAAAGTGCGTAATGCATTTCCTTCTATTAATGGAAGTGAAAGAGCCGATGCCATATTGCTCGGCATACTTAAAAAAGAATGGTTTGAAACCACTAAACAAACTTTGAAACAAAAATTATGAACCTGATTGATTACATCATTATCGTCGTTTATCTCGTCGGATTTTTAGGAATAGGCTACCTATTTAAAGAAAACAAAAGCTCAGGTGATTACTTTTTGGGCGGCCGCAGTATGGGGTGGTTCCCCTTGAGTTTATCGACCATGGCCACCCAGCTTTCAGCCATAAGCTTTATTTCAGCACCTGCATTTGTTGGGTTAAAAGAAGGCGGCGGACTGCAATGGCTCACCTATGAGTTTGGGGTGCCTTTGGCTATGGCCTTCTTGCTGATTGCCGTCATTCCTACGCTTTATAAATCGGGCATCGTAAGCGTCTATGAATATTTGGAAAAACGTTTTGATGCATCGTCGCGTCTTTTAATCAGTTTTGTCTTTCAAGTTAGCCGCTCGGTGGCAACCGGGGTAATGGTCTATACCATGGCTCTTATTTTGCAAGCGACGGTCGGGGTTGATTTTTGGATTTCAATTTTAATAATCGGGGTCATCACCTTGGTATATTCGTTTCAAGGCGGTATGAAAGCAGTAATCTGGGGCGATGTAATTCAGATGATTATTCTGTTTTTAGGAATCATTATTTGTTTGCTCTATGGTGTGAGCGAACTGGGTGGTTTTGAAAATTTCTTGACCCATGTGGATAAGGACCGATTGACCGCAGTAGATTTTTCAAAATGGGGTTTCAATAATGCCGATAAGAACGATGAATTTGGTTTCTGGCCCATGGTCATTGGTGGATTTTTCCTGTATGCCTCCTATTATGGTACTGACCAAACCCAGTCACAACGATTACTCTCGGCGAGCGGAATGCCAACCATTAAAAAATTATTATTGGCGAACGGGTTGTTCCGTTTTCCCCTTACGCTGACCTATTGTATAATGGGACTGGTACTTGGGACGCTACTGCTGCAAGATGCAGGTTTTCAAGAATTATTGGATTCAACTTATCAAGCAAATATTGGTTCTTTAGAAGGTAAAAAGGCAGATTTAATGGTTCCGGTTTTTATTCTAAAGTATTTGCCCAATGGAGTCATAGGTATTCTAATTGTCGCCATAATGTCTGCGGCAATGTCATCACTGAGCTCAACTGTAAATTCCCTTTCTGCAGTCACTATGGAGGATTTTGTAAAACGTTTCAAACCTGAAATGGGTGATAAAGCCTATGTTTTCAATTCTCGTTTGTTATCACTCTTCTGGGGTCTGGTCTGTTTGTTCTTTGCATTTTTTGCAGGAAATATTGAGGGCACGGTAATAGAGGTAATCAATAAGGTAAGCTCTGTCTTTTACGGACCTATTTTGGCTGCTTTTATCTTGGCCATTTTAACCAAAAAGACCCATGCGCTCGGAGCCAATATTGGTATCGTGATAGGGGTTCTGTTCAATATGTACCTCTGGCTTTATGTACCGGAAGTTTTCTGGTTCTGGTGGAATGCTATTGGTTGTTTGGTGACCATGTTGGTGGCATATGTAGTAAGTGTTGTTGTTAAGAAGCAAGTCAATGAAGGCCTGCCTGTGGTATACTACTCAGGTAAAAGAGAGGTTTTGATTTTGGTTGGTTTCTTTTTATTCATAATTGCGCTTAGTATTGCATTACCTTCGCTACTAAGCTAACCCTGCATCATGAAATTTGTACTTGCTCCTGACAAGTTTAAAGGCTCCTTAACCGGATTTGAATTTTGCGACGCTGTTGAGAAAGGTATCTTGCGCGTCTTTCCCGAAGCTGAAATCTTAAAAAAACCTTTGGCCGATGGCGGTGATGGCACTTTGGAAGTGGTCAAAGAATATCTTGGGGCAGAAGAAGTGATTGTTGAAGTCCATGACCCCTTGTTCAGAAAGGTGAATGCAAATTACTTATGGTCCCATCAATTAAAAACAGCCTTTATTGAAATGTCAGAGGCCTCGGGATATCGATTGTTAAAAACCGAAGAACGAGATTGTATGGAGTCCACTACCCTCGGTACCGGCGAATTGATTGTAGATGCCATTAACAAAGGGGCCATGGAGATTCTCCTCGGTATTGGAGGTAGCGCAACAAATGATGGCGGCATGGGCGTGGCCGAAGCTTTGGGTTTTACTTTTTTAGATGAAACCGGACGCAAACTTGAACCCATTGGAAAAAACTTAATTAAAGTAGCCGAAATTCAACCTCCACCAGCGTCACTAATTGATGGAGTGACCTTCAAAATTGCATGTGACGTAAACAATCCGTTTTTTGGGCTAAATGGCGCAGCACATGTGTATGGCGCCCAAAAAGGCGCTTCGATTCAACAAATCATTGAACTCGATAACGGTTTGGAGCATTTTGCCCTAATCCTCAAGGAGAAACTGAATATAGATGTACAAAAAATTGCCGGGTCTGGTGCCGCCGGTGGACTGGGTGGCGGATCGGTAGCTTTTATGGGTGGTCAATTGATATCGGGCATCCAATTAATTAAAGAACTGGCCAATTTTGATGAATCGCTTCAAGAAGCTGACTGGATTATCACTGGAGAAGGAAAATTGGACAGTCAAACCTTATCAGGAAAAACTATTGCCGGTGTTCTGGAATCGGCTAAAAAATACAAAATTAAGGTTGCAGCACTCTGCGGTGTTGTCGAACTTTCCATTGATGAACAAGAACAATCTGGCATCACCTACGCTTCATCGATTCTAAGAAATTTTCAAACCTTGGATGAGGCAATGACTTCGAGTTATGAAAATTTGGTGACTGCAACTTTTAACCTTTGCAACACGCTAAAAAAATGACCCTACAAAAACGTATGTAATCAACATTCGAAACCGCAAAAAAGGGACAAAAACCACTAAAAAAGAGGTGGCAAACGCCCTTTTGAAGTAAAGCCCCTACAAATTAAATTCATCAGAGCTTCACTTTTGTTAAAATTTATTAAACAATTGATTATCAATTGTTTAATTTCTATAAAATCACTTAAACCATTGGGTTTCAATATAGAAACCTACTGTTAATAACATTGTGGAGAACCAAAATTTCACAATGTAAAATGAATGTGAAGAAAATGTGAATTTTATACCATCGTTTTTACAACGGTTCCAAATTTATTCGAACACTTTATGGAGATTACCCACATCACTAAAAGAGATTTTAGCACAAAACCTTTTGAGCTTTATAAAATTACAAATGCCATTTTGAAGGCGATGACTGCGGTCGAACACGGCCAAATGAATGACGCTCAAATCATCGCAAATCAAGTTAATGAAGAACTTTTAGAACGAAAAAATACCGTTAAGAATTATGTTCCAACAGTAGAGGAAGTTCAAGATATCGTAGAGCAAAAATTAATGCTCAGCGAGTTCAAGGATGTGGCCAAGGCCTACATCATTTATCGTAATCAACAGGCCCAAAGTAGACAATCGAACATCTTTGAAAAGAGAATCAATCTTAAGCCTTATGAGTATCCTGAATTGTACGAATACGTACCGGCAATTCGCCATTCGTACTGGATACACACTGAATTTAACTTTACTAGTGACATTCAAGACTTTAAATCACGTTTGACTGAGGTTGAACGTAGTGCCATAAAGAACACAATGTTGGCCATTTCTCAAATTGAAGTTGCCGTAAAAAGTTTTTGGGGCGATATTTATCATCGCATGCCCAAACCTGAAATTGGTTCAGTGGGTGCCACTTTTGCTGAGAGTG
>CAYNUM010000085.1:0-7677 GCA_964400025.1 uncultured Croceivirga sp. | reverse complement strand
CCCTATCGCCAGAGTGAACGAAAACATCTGTACAAGCAGTATGCAGATCAGCTTATCGAGTCTGGGAACGCCTATTATGCCTTCGACACCCCAGAACAGCTAGCTGCACAACGAGCAGACTATGAGAGCCGAAAAGAGACTTTTATTTACAACTGGCACAATCGGTTAAAGCTTGACAATTCGCTTTCCCTTTCTCCAGATGAAGTCAAAGACAAACTGAAGTCTGGAGTGCCCTATGTTGTTCGTTTTAAATCGCCCCAAGACACAAAAGTGGTTTTTGAAGATGTTATTCGTGGAACCATCGAAATTGACTCCAACACCTTGGATGACAAAATTCTATTTAAGAGCGATGGTATGCCCACCTACCATTTGGCCAATATTGTGGATGACCACTTAATGGAAATCAGCCATGTTATTCGCGGTGAGGAGTGGTTGCCCTCACTTGCACTGCACAATTTGTTGTATGATGCGTTTGGATGGGAGAAACCCATTTTTGCCCATCTGCCCTTAATCATGAAGCCCACAGGAAAAGGGAAGTTAAGCAAGCGAGATGGTGAAAAAGGAGGCTTTCCTGTTTTTCCACTGTCTTGGAATGAATCAGAAGGATATCGAGAAGCCGGGTATTTTCCAGAAGCAACGGTCAACTTTTTGGCCATGCTAGGGTGGAACCCCGGTACCGAACAAGAATTGTTTTCGCGTGAAGAACTCATTGAAGCCTTCTCACTAGAGCGTGTGAACAAATCAGGGGCGCGGTTTGACCTTGAAAAAACCAAATGGTACAATCATCAATGGTTGCAAAAGAAAAGTGATGGGGAGCTTGCTCTTTTGTTTGGGAAGGTGCTTCAGGACAGAGAGATCCCTCTCTCCGTTCGGGATGACAGTTATGTTGAGAAAGTAGTAAGCCTGATTAAAGAACGGGCAGACTTTGTTTCCGGCTTCTGGGAATTGGGAGGTTACTTTTTTGAAGCACCCGACAGTTATGCAGAAAAACCGGTCAAAAAACAATGGAAAGAAGACACGGCAGACCTCTTAACAAAGGTGGCTGATATCATAACGGAAACCGACGATTTTACCTCAGCCAATTTAGAAACCAACATCAAGGCTTGGATTACCGAAAGCGAGCTTTCTTTCGGAAAAGTCATGGGCCCCCTTCGTTTGGTCATCGTGGGCGATTTAAAAGGGCCGCACCTCTTTGATATTCTCGAAATGCTTGGTAAAACAGCGTGTTTGGAGCGGATTGAAAAGGGGGTTAGGGCCTTGGGATAACGGTCCAGGCTATAATTTGTGGTGGTGAAGAAATGCGGAGCATTTCCACCGTGGCAAATCCAGCCGTTAGTGGTTTCTAAGCTTCAAGTTAACGAAATGCAGCTATAAATTATAGCTCTTGTTGGCATTCGTTTTCATTCTTAAGGCAGGGTTATCTTTAATCCATAATAAGCATTGATTAGATATAGAATATTCACCAAGGGCGCAACGATCAATGCTTGCCCCCAGGTCAGAAAGCCGGCAAAAACGATCAAGAAAACTACGGTCATAAACCCAGAGATTGAATATGCGACGGCACGCAGCCAGGGTTTAAGATAGGTGTCTTTTAAATACAATAGGAACAGCCCTCCAAATAAGACCAGATTACCAAAAACGAAAACTACGGTAGCTATTTCATTGGCCATTTCTGCAATTTCAATAGGTGTATTCTTATAACCTCCCAGCATTACGGGATAAGTTAATAAGATAATGAACTGCCCTACTGATACTATGGTCCAACTTAGCTTGCGGGTGTTAAGTGCGAAGTACAATGCGCTTACAGTTATTAAGGCCATTAGAAGAAATTCAGCCTTCCACATGCTTCCATAGGCCGCCCAGTTATCGTTTAAATATTGATAGCGCTCTGCTATAGTATCGGGTGCCTTACTTTGTAAATAAACATAATAACCTATCACAAAATTGATTAGCAACGTACTTGCGGACCAAAATATCTTAGCTAGTTTCATATCACTTTATTTGGTTGATTTAATTGGTTAAAAAATTACTTATGAAAGCTAGTTTATTTTCTCAAAGCGTTGGTAGTATCAGAAGCCAGAATCTTATTGCTAAAAGCCAATTCAGTCTTTCCGAAAGTCTGCAGAAGGTACAGTTTTGAAGTAATTTTTGTAGGCTGAGGAGAAGTTAGAGGGGTGCGAATATTGCAATTGATGGCTTAGCTCTGCAGGGGTCTTGAAGCCCATTTTTAGCTCATTCCTGGCATATTCCATTTTAATCTTAAAGTGATATTGATGAGGGGCTCGGCCAAAAAACTGTTTAAATGATACTTTAAATTTTGAAGGGCTCATTTTTGCCATCTTCGCCAGCTCATTTATAGAGGGGATATTACTTGATAGCGGGTTCTTTAAATGTTCTGAGGCCGCCAAAAGACTATTGATATCATCGTTGTGCAAGGCGATAACTTTTGGATTGGACGGGTTGGATCTTATCTTGTTCAGCAGATACTCTATAACTTCCAAAATCAACACGTGGCATTTTAGCTTATTGTCCAGAACCTTTATGGCCGATCGAACTTTACTTTCTATTCCATACTCCATATCCTCATAAACCAAAAGTTGACCATCCTTAATAAAGGGCGAGGAATAGTAGTTGTCGATAAAATGTTTTGGTATCCTAATAGAAGCAAGCTCTGACCGATGTCCCTTGGGAAAATTGGTTTTTATTTCAATTCCAGGACAATACAATAGTATTCCTGATGGAACAAACCGATGATCTACCTTGGGCTCGGTTGCGATCTTTTTTAATTGCATGTCTGCCCCTATGTTCATGTGAATCAGGTACCACTCACTATCTAGGGCGTTGGTACTGGTCATGTGCACAGGGGTTCTATGTTCTACGGGTTCAAAATGGTAAAACTCGGTTTGGTCTGGAAATCTTATCAGTTTTATCTTATCATAAGAATATCCAGAGGCCGCATCAAAATCATCTGAGTTGATAACACGTTGAAATTGTTCTTTAAAGTTTTTCTGAATATCTAATGTAATCTTCAAGTGTAGATATTTTAATATTTCGTATGAATGCCAACAATTGTATATAGATTATATGATCTATATATCTTTTATGTGCGGACCTGTTTCGGTTTTTCTAAGTCTAGGTATGTATTAAGGCTTTATCATGCTTAGCCCGTTACCCTCCAAAACTTTATTCACTTTAGGTAATTGCTTCGTCATGGCGGTATTTAATTTGTCCAATTCCACTTTTAACTCAGCCGAGAGTTCATTAAATACCTTGTATGCCCCGTCAGTGGGCTTGGCGTCGCCATTTTCCATACTGCGCCGTAACGAAGCCAAACGGTTGTTCAACTTGATCGGGAAGTTTAAGGGGTCTTGCCCCGATTGATTTTGTACCTGATATAGGTTCTCTTCAACCGCACTGATTGTTTTGATAAAGGGAGCAACGGTCTTCTTCATGTCGGTGCTGGACAGTTTGTCTTTATGCTCTTCGAGTTGGCTTTTTATCTTACGGATTTGAATTACCGCCTCATTGGCCGCGGTCGTTTTTTGCATGATCTTGTTCGCCAGTTCAAACTGCTCGTCCAAGTCTTCTTTGGTGATGCCCTTTAGGTTGGGGTCCATATGAATGGCGAAACCATAGGTTTTTTCGTAATCGCCCGATTTCATACGAACCTTATAGTTACCTATTGGCGCTTTGGGGCCTCTTGTGGGCCGTGCGCTCCAAATGATCATGCCTTCAAAATCAGTGGCACCTGGGTAACGCAAATCCCAAGTAAAGGTGTTCAGACCTTGGGCCGTAGTTGGCTTCGATGAACCCCCTCGCTGCCACCAAGGTATATTTTTGTCAACCTTATATTTTGGTTTGCTCCCTGTAAAGGTGTCGATAAGATTGTCATTGGCGTCCAGCACTTCAAAAGTAATCGTGTCCAACTGCTCTTTAAGGTAGTATTGAACACTTGCCTTGCTAATTCCGCGTATCGCGTCGCTCGGTTGAAACAATACGGCGGCCTGGTTCATCATTTCTGGTTTGAACTGTCGTATCGGCTGAATATCGTCCAATATCCAAAACCCACGCCCATGTGAACCTAAGACAACATCGTCATCTTTTATCACCAAGTCTCGTATTGGGGTGTCAGGAAGGTTCAATTGCAAGCTTTCCCAATGCTCGCCGTCATCCATAGAAAAATAGACGCCGTGCTCGCTGGCCAAAAACAACAAGCCTTCCCTTTGATGGTCTTCTCGAATGGCCCTTGCAAAGTGGCCGTCTGCAATTCCATTAATAATCTTTGTCCATGTTTTTCCGTAATCATGGGTCTTAAAAACGTAGGGCTGCCTATCATCAACTTGATAGCGGTTTGCTGCAATAAATAGTGTTCCGGGGCGGTGTTTTGACTCGTCAATAATGCTCACCCTTGAAAACTTGGGTAAATCTGGGGGCGTAATATCTTCCCAAGAAGACCCTCCGTTTCGGGTGATGTGAATCTTACCATCATCGGATCCCGCCCAAATGGTATTGATATCATGAAACGAGGGTGCCAGAGCGAAAACGGTCGCATAAATTTCCGGTCCGTTCATATCCATGGTGATCACCCCGCCTGTTTTTCCTAGCGTGCTGGGGTCGGCATAGGTCAAATCAGGACTAATTTTCTCCCAGGTTTGACCATCATTGGTTGTTTTCCAAACATGCTGCGAACAGGTGTACATTACTTTGGAATCTTGGGGTGCAAACATGATGGGAAATGTCCATTGCCAACGTTCAGGAAGTGCTTCCGCAGGTTCACCTGAAAAGAAACGGGGGTACACCTGAATGTCACGAATCTGGCCGTTACTTCGGTCATAGCGTGTCAATAATGCCCCTTGACTACCGGCATAGAAAATATCAGGATTCTCTGGGTGTTGGGTGATCCAACCGCTTTCGCCCCCACCAACTGCATAATACCATCCTTTGTTGTGGCCCCTTGCTTGCATATGGCCCCAACCATCACTGGGCATGGCCAAAGTACTATTGTCTTGCTGTGCCCCCGCTACATGATATGGCACATCACTTGTAGTCATCACGTGATAGAACTGTGTGGTAACAAAATCTTGTTCTGTCCACGATTTGCCGCCATTGATGGTGACGTTTCCACCACCGTCGTTGGCATTGATCATGCGGTCTGGGTTGTTTGGGTCAATCCATAAGTCATGATTATCGCCGTGAGGGGTTTGAATAATGGTGTCAAAGGTGACACCGCCATCATAAGACTTGTACATTCTTGTATTCAGACCATATACAATTTCTTTGTCTTTTGGGTCTGCATATAACCTTGAGTAATAAAAGGCGCGTTGGCGCAGCTTGCGTTTGTCGTTTGTTTTTGTCCATGTCTTTCCTGCATCGTCCGAGCGAAAAACGCCCCCTTCATTCGCCTCAACAATGGCCCAGACCCGGTTTGAGTCTGCTGGCGATACCGTCACCCCAATCTTTCCGATAGGGCCTTCTGGCATACCTGAATTTCCAGTTAAATCTATCCAGTTATCGCCTCCATCCATAGACTTCCACAATTTGCTTTGGCCGCCACCGCCCCACATTTTCCAAGCCTTACGATAGACCTGCCATGTGCTGGCATAGAGGACTTCTGGATTGTTTCGGTCAATAATCAAATCAACAGCTCCTGCTTTTGGGCCGACATATAGTACTTTTTCCCAGTTCTCTCCCCCATCTTTGCTTCGGAAAACCCCGCGCTCTTCATTCTCGCCGTAAGGATGGCCCAACGCGGCCACATATACCAAATCGGGATTCGTTGGATGAATACGAATTCGAGCCACAGCTTGGGTTTCCTCCAGGCCTAAATGTTTCCATGTTTTACCGGCATCTTCAGACTTATAGACTCCGTCTCCCTGAGTAATACTGCCCCGCAATTGCACTTCTCCCATACCGATATAAACGATATCGGGGTTGGTTTCTGCAACGGCAACGGCCCCTACAGAGGAGCTTGTTACCTGCCCATCAGTTACTGCTTTCCATTCATTACCACCATCAACGGTTTTCCATAATCCACCGCCAGTGGCCCCGAAATAATACTCGTTTGGTCTAGTAGGGCTACCGGCGGCCCCAAGGGAACGACCACCACGTTTTGGGCCAATATTTCGCCATTTCAGTCCGCTATAAAAGCTTGTGTCAATTGACTGTGTTTGACTGTTGTTGTTTTCTTGTGCTTGTGGAGCGGCTACCAAACAAAGGGTGAAAATGGATAGTAGCCAGAATGAACGTTTTTTCATTTTAGGAAGGATTACTGGTGTTCTGTGTGAGTTCTTGAGTTAGTACATTAAATATACTACATAACTCAATACTTGTGTCTTGTTGAAACCTGGCCTTATCCCAAGAGAAAGCGTTGGGTTCCCCTGTTGTTTAGAAACGAATGACGGTGTTCAAAAAATCTTGAATTGCTTGAGAAGAGCCTATGGGCACGCGCAAGAAGCGCACCAACACGAGCAATAATCCGATAACCGTGGCCTGGTGTTTAAACTTTCCAAACTTATAAGCAAAAATCAAAAACAACGGAATATAGATGAGCTCAGCAGAGACTGCAACATATACCGGACTCAATTTTTCCGGGGGTAATACACTTCTCCAGAAAACGATCATTCCTCGTCCTACCGCCGGCATCATCATATAAAAAGCACTCGCGACAAGCCACCAAGCATGGTCTTGTAGTTCTTTTCTTTTTACAATTGCCTTGAAAATGGCATAGGTAAAAGCCACCATCAACAAAAATTCAACCACTAAGGTGCCATAATAGAAGGCAACAGGTGGGCCAGGTTTGTCAGGGGTCCATTCTGTAACAAGTTTTAGTGGAAAGTCAAGTAGGCTAAACCCAGTAAAAATTGCACCCCCGGCGATAAGAAATCCAATAATTCCATAAGTGCGGTGTTTGTCCATTTTTCCATTGGTCGCCAAATAGGGCTGCAATATTAAAAAAACATACCAGAAAGTGACTAACCAAAAGTGTATATGGAATTCCCACCCTTCGGAAGAAAATGTTGGAAAATAATAACGGTAAATACTTATTTGGACAAGCAGAAGGATGCCTAGCATCCAAATGTGAAGTCTAGAATAGCGTTCCATTGTCTTTGGTTGGATTATTACCTACTTAATAAACAGATTTGTATCAATAAAACCTTAGACAATGTTTGTTTGGAAACAAAACGTGTAGGACTGGTGTTTCGCAATTATTACCCAAACTATAGTACTATGCGTATGATGTTTGTGTTTTCAACTTGGTTTCCATTTAATGTTGTGGCTGTTGAATATATTTGAGTGCCGCAACAACGGTCGCTATCACGTTCATCCAAATCAAAATTCAATATCACAGAAGTGTTTTCGTTCAGGTTGATTCTGTATTCTGTCACGCCCTCTACCAAAGAAAATTCAACAGCCGAAACAAATGCGTTCACAAATACAGGTTGCGTTTCACCTCCAGCCGTAACGGTTATTTCCTCTGGTTGATATGCGGCGGTGCTTCCGAATAATAGGTCGTTGCCAAATTCATCTTCAACCGCAACTGTTTTGGTTTGTAGGTCTTTACAGTCATCACAATCATCACAGCTTATGCTTAAGGCCCAAATTGTGAAATAGATTAAAAAGAAGTTCTTGGTTTTCATGGGGTTTTGTTTTAAAGGTACAACCCCAATGCTTTCGTTG
>CAYNUM010000084.1:0-7700 GCA_964400025.1 uncultured Croceivirga sp. | reverse complement strand
TCAAGGAATGGAATGCGCTTTCCAAAGGCGGTAATCTGTTATATCAACTGCCCACAGGTGGTGGCAAAACCGTTGTCTTTTCTGAGATTACCCGACGATATATTGAGACGACCAAGAAAAAGGTAGTGGTTTTAACGCACAGAATTGAATTGAGCCAACAAACCTCAAAAATGCTCGATGGTTTTGGTGTCACCAACAAGATAATCAACAGTCAGGTAAAAGAACTCGATGACCAAGACGATTACATGTGCTTTGTCGCCATGGTCGAAACTCTAAATAACCGACTTCAAGAAGAGAAGGTCAAAATTGAAAATATTGGTCTTGTCATTATCGATGAGGCCCATTATAATTCCTTTAGAAAACTTTTTAAATATTTCGAAGAAGCCAATATTTTAGGCGTAACGGCTACCCCATTGAGCTCCAATATCAAGTTGCCAATGAAAGATCACTATAAAAAATTGATCGTTGGTAATTCAATTAAATCACTCATTCAGAATGGATATTTGGCCAAGGCGAATCTTTACAATTACGATGTAAGTCTTAGAAGCTTGAAACTGGGAATCCATGGGGATTACACAGTAAAGTCTTCAGATGAGTTCTACGGTAACCATAGCATGTTGGGCAAATTGCTGACCGCCTATGAGGAAGTAGCCAAAGGCACCAAAACCTTGATTTTCAATAACGGTATCAATACATCGTATTACGTGTATGAGACCTTTAAGAAGGCTGGATTGAACATTAGGCATCTTGATAATAGAAATTCAACTTCGGAACGTCAGGAAATTTTAAGGTGGTTCAAGGAAACACCTGATGCCATATTGACCTCGGTCAGCATTCTGACAACTGGTTTTGATGAACCCACTGTAGAATCCATCATTTTGAATAGGGCTACCCGATCATTGACGTTGTATTTTCAAATGATTGGACGTGGATCAAGGGTGTTACCGCATAAAAATGAGTTTAACGTAGTAGATCTAGGTAACAATATTGCCCGTTTCGGTCCATGGGATGAACCCTTGGATTGGCAAGAGATCTTTCATTTTCCTGATTTCTATCTCGAGAACATTAAAAATGATGAGGAGATTGAAAAAGAATTCATTTATGAAATGCCAGAAGAACTCAAAGCCAAATTCTCCAAATCCGAGAATATACATTTCGATGTAAAGGCCGAATATAAAAAGGTATTCGCAGAGGGTCTGAAATCGAAATCGGTTTTAGAACGTAGCATCGAGCAACACGCTCAGATTTGTGTTGAGAATAGTGAGGACGTGTTCGATGCTAGAATTTTAGCCAAAGCGCTTAAAGAAGAAATTGCCTTTCGGGTTAGGCAGTATTCGTATTGTATTATGAACAATACGAAGAATTATAAAGAGTGGCTCGAAGAAGATTACGAGCGCAAGCTTCGTTCCAATATTTCAAAGAAGTTCGCTCAACGTATGTAGATGAAAAATCTCCTGGTTATCGGTCATGTATGGCCCGAACCCAAAACCACTGCCGCCGGTAACCGGATGTTACAATTACTCGAGGCCTTTCTCCGTCGGGAGTATAACATCACTTTTATCTCCGCTGCTACCAAAACGGAATACTCTTCAGATTTAGGGGCAATGGGCGTCCAAGAACATTTTGTCAAATTGAATGATTCAAGCTTTGATCATTTCATTGCGGAATTGTCACCCAACATTGTGCTATTCGACCGATTTATGGTGGAAGAACAGTTCGGGTGGCGTGTCAACGAGGTTTGCCCAGATGCCTTGCGGATTTTGAACACAGAGGATTTGCATTCCCTTCGGGAGTTTCGGGAAACCCGTGTAAAGCAAGGGATTGAATTTGACAATAGTTCTTGGTTACAACAGGATAAGACCAAACGGGAGTTGGGCAGTATCTACCGTTCTGATTTGACATTATTGGTTTCTTCTTTCGAAAAAAGGTTGCTCACCGATTTGATTGGAATAAACGCCCGTCTACTTTACCATCTTCCTTTTTTGTTGGATAAAATTGAAGGTAAAGACACTTCTAGATGGCCAAAGTTTGAAGAACGAACTGATTTCATTACCTACGGAAATGGCAGGCATAGCCCGAATGTAGACTCGTTCAAATTCTTGTATACTGATATATGGCAAAGGATTCGAAAAGAATTGCCCAAAGCTAACCTTCATGTCTACGGGGCGTATCTTCCTCAGCAAATTAGAGAGCTCCATAATACCTCCAAAGGTTTCATGGTCCATGGTTGGACTGACGACATCGATTCAAAAATAAGGGGCAGTCGAGTGGTTCTGGCACCACTTCGTTTTGGTGCGGGTATAAAGGGCAAACTGACTCAAGCCATGCAAAACGGTACCCCTTCAGTGACTTCTGAAATAGGGGCAGAGGGAATGTCCGGCAGTTTGCAATGGCCAGGACTTATTTCGAATGAACCTGAATCGTTTGCTGAATATGCAATAACCCTGTACAGGGACCCTGACCAATGGAAAACTTATCAAAATCAAGGCATTACACTAATCAACTCGTTTTATGAAAAGCAGGCGAATGAAAAAAAGTTATTCAAAGCCCTAGCTGACCTAAATGAGAGCTTATCAGAATATCGCAACCAGAATTTCATCGGTGCATTATTACAACATCAGACCATGACGGCGACCAAATATATGAGCAAGTGGATTGAAGAAAAAAGTCGTAGAAAGCATCAACAAATTAAACCGAACAAAGAATAAAGTCTTTTTCATTAGTGTCCCTGCTTTCTAGACCTTGAATATCTACTTCTCTTAATGTTATCAAATATGGACCGTCAATAACAGTTGCTATTTTTGAAGTAGAATTCCAATCAACAAGAATCATGGAATGTTCAAAATTTCCATTCCCTCTTCTTATAAGTATGTCTCCAGCTTTCGGTGAATAAGTCAAGCTATCGTTGAATTCTGCATAAAATCCTTGCCTACTGTTATTATAATAGTAGGTTTTATTCAAATCATGGAATTTTTCATGGATTTGCCCGGTAAAGGTGATATTTTTAAAACAGTTGTTGGGAAATCCATTATAATTAGAGCTGTTGGAATACGCATCGTGAATGTACCATGAAACAAATTCGCTACATTCATAACTTAACCATCCTCTATATTTAGGGTTATTTCCATGTTCATCAAATCCAACTGCCGAAGTACCGCTCTTGCCTAAATCCCTTGCAGCCTCGACTGCAATCGAATGACTGTTAGCAGTATTGAGTCCAGCCCATCCAATCATTGATGTTTCAATATGATTGGTAAGGTAAATCTCATCTCCCTGTGCTAGAACTTGATTAAGTTCAAAATTGTCTAGCATTGGAACATCTCTTTCGGCTCCAGAGACCCCTTTCACATAATGAACGGTCAAAGAAATTTTATGGATGTCCAAGGCTGTACTTCCTCCAGCGTTTTTGAGGTAAATCCTGTCCCAAAAGGATCGGTGATTCATCGAACCGAGAACTTGTAAAGTATGAAGTGTTTCGGGAAAATCTGTGATGACCAGTTTATTGTTGAACCCATTGACAACATTTAAAGTGAACTTCAATTCCAATTCTTTATCTTCAAAATTTTTAAAAATCAATGACCTGGTTAAATTATTTGAGGTTACCGGGGTGTTGGTTATTATTTCCAGTGTTATGCCTTGTGGCAGGTTTATCGAAGATTCTGTCTTTCTCCCCATACTAAAATTTTTTTTGGATTATTTAATTATCCAAATTTCTATATTATATGAAATCAGTCTTCTTGAATTGTATATATCTATCAATCAACTGTATAGTTAGATGGAAATCAACCTTAGTTAGTAAAATTGGTAATGTCTTGACTTTATATAATCAAGGGCAATTTACTTTTCCGCTTACATTGTTTTAGGGCTTATGTATCTGACAACCTTAATTCCCTCATGTTTCTGACCCCTAACTGTACCATATTATTTTTTAGGTCGTCAATCAGAATATTGGCAACATGGTCACCGCCCAATTTTCCTAAAGCTGCCACGCCGTAAATAAAAGGGCGCCCAGCTAGTACAAAGTCAGCACCCAAATAAAGTGCGCGCATAACGTCAAGACCTGAACGAATACCACTATCAAATAGAATGGGCAATTTACCCTTTACAGCTTTCACGATTTCTGGCAGGGCCTCTATGGCTGTCACGGCCCCATTGAATTGTCTGCCCCCATGATTCGAAACATAGATGCCATCCATGCCCATCGTCAAAGCTTTTTCAGCGTCTTTTGGGTGTAGAATGCCTTTAAGTACAACAGGGCCCTTCCAAAGCTCTTTAAGTTCCTGACAATAGTCCCAATTCAATGTGCCACCGAGTCGATTGCCCACAAATCCACTTACGAACTTCATGTCAGAATTATTGGTGTAATGCTCAACGGTTCGAAGTCGGGGCAAACCTCGTTTTATGGTATTAAAAACCCACTGCGGGTGGGTGACCCCTGACCAAATCAATTTTGGGGTAATTTTTGGGGGCATAGACAGGCCCGCTTTTTTGCTACGTTCGCGACGACTGGCCATTGGAACATCAGCGGTGACTACCAAGACTTTGAATCCAGATTCTTTTGCGCGTTGTAACAAAGAATCTCGTACTTCTTTGTCTTTTGGAGGGTAAAGTTGAAACCACCCCATGCCAGTTGTTAGAGGGCCGGTGGTCTCTGGTGTTTCTGTGGCAACTGTACTCAAGCAATAGGGTATTTTCAAACGATTGGCGGTGCTTGCCAAATAGTGTTCCACTTTTGGCCACATGAGTCCGGTCAAACCTACCGGGGCTATACCGATTGGGGCTCTGTAGTTTTGGCCAAACAGGTTTGTAGCTGTTTCAGCTTCAAGAACGCCTTTGCAATACCTGGGTAAAAATCGAATATTATCCAATGCCTGTTTATTTTGAACCATCAAGCTTTCATCACCTGTACCCGAATCCAAATATTCCCAAGCAACATGTGGGATTCGCTTTTTGGCTTTTTCTGCCAAATCAGATATTCTAGGGTATTGATTGGAAAAACGGGCCAATTTTGAGGTACGGTCCATACTATTGAAACAATTAAAATTATTTCCTATTCTGCCAATACAGCTTCTACCAGGCTTTCAGCTCCTAATAAAACCACATCGGTAGTTGGTAGTCCTGTTAGTTTCTCGACCTCATTAATCTTGCCCATTGCAAACTCTTTATCCAGTCCCAAGGTATTCAGTGCAACTGCTATCATCTTTGCTGTTTGCAAAGAACCGCACACCCGTGCCACGGCTTCATTCAATTGAATAAACTCATCCAAAGGGGGAATGGCCACATGTGACACAGGATAACGCAAATGGGAATGTGCCGCTTTATGACATAGAATCATATGGGTGGGTTGTGAGCCCCTAATCAATGGCAGGGTAGCCGTACTTCCTGGATGTGCCAAAGAACCTTGACCTTCAAT
Source organism: uncultured Croceivirga sp. (assembly GCA_964400025.1). Lineage (GTDB taxonomy): Bacteria > Bacteroidota > Bacteroidia > Flavobacteriales > Flavobacteriaceae > Croceivirga. The sequence continues at coordinate 2,287 of CAYNUM010000084.1, read as the reverse complement.
AATGATGATATCTTTATCTGCTTGTTCCAAAACGGCCTGTTCTACCGAACCAGCGGCTTGATCCACCTTTATGGCATCGAGCGGAATACCATTGCCCATAAGGGTAATTCCAATTTGTCCAGTAGGTACGAAACCAACATTGATTCCTTTTTGCTTTAGGGCAGCATACAGTTCAAGACCAGCGGTCATTTTACCGGCGGCCATATCGGTGCCAACCATTAAAATGCGCTTATTCTTAAGGGTCGCCGCCTTGGCCTTCGCAATGGGATAGGAGAGGGCAGGCTTGCGAACATCCCAAATTATATTTTGCTTCAGTAAATGCCCGAATCGCGCATTTAGGTCGTCATGAAGACCATTGATAAGTGACAATCCGTTTTTGAGGGCATGAGATATTGGGGCATCCCACTCGGCCGGGAAACGACCACCGCTAGGGGCAATCCCCAAAACAAGTATTTCCGCTGTCAAACCAATGGCCTCGTCAACTGAACCCACCACCGGAATGGAATAGGGGAGACCAACAGCTTCCTCAACAGTTTTCCCAGCAAAGTTGGAATCAATTGCACAAACAATTGGGTGTTTTGAGAAACGCATAAGACCAAAACCCATCTTACCTGAATCGTTGTCTAGCGAACCCTCCATATAAATGGCCAGTTTTTGGTTGGAATCAAACATTTAGCTTTGGTTTTTAAATTGCCCACCGTGACCAGGTACATCGAGGGGCATGGTGATTTCGTTGATCAATGGAGCACCTTCACAAGGGTCGGGATTTAAATTGAGGTGCGAGTCTAGGTCAACATGGTCCAACACGCCTGAGACTGCAGCACCGGCGGCAATGGATATTGACGATTCTCCCATGCATCCAATCATTGTTTTTAGACCAAATGCATTTGCCGTCGCAATTATGCGTAAGGCCCCGGTGATGCCACCACACTTCATCAATTTCATATTGACACCGTCAACGGCATGGGCCCATTTTGGAATATCAGTGGCCATACGACAGCTTTCATCCACAAAAATTGGAAGTGGACGATTTTGATATAATTCGGGTAAAAAGGACTCTTGACCTTCTTTCAGCGGTTGTTCAACATATTCACAATTGCGTTCAGAAAGCCATTGCATCATATGTTTTGCATCTTCTACATTCCAACCTCCGTTGGCATCTACGCGAATGGAAATTGGATAATTCGCGTTATAGTTCAAAACCTCATGATACATGGCCTTATCGGCCTCTATTCCCTCAGGATTGCCCAATTTCACTTTCAAGGTGCGAATACCGTCATTTTCTAATATTAAGGGCAAACGTTCTTTTGCCTCGTCAGGAGTCATAATTCCCAAAGTGATGGAGGTGGGTTTATTGGGCTTTTGGAAACCGAGCAGTTGGTATAAGGGCATTTGTGCTTTTTTCGCCTTTAGGTCCCACAATGCCATATCCAACGCAGCCAATGCACACGGTGAAACTCCTTCTGCAATAGCCATGTCATAAGTATGATAAATAGCATCTGCATTGAGCGGATTTTTAGCTAGAAAATCCTGTAGTTGGGCTTGCGCTTCTTCTGCAGTTTCAGAACCCTCAGAGGCTCCGGGTGAAGTTTCACCCCAGCCCACATGAGCTCCATCGGTCACAGAAACGTACAAATTATATTGTCCGTCGCGAATGCCACGGCTTATGCGCAAAGGGAAACGCTTTTTGAGGTACAAAATGGTATAATCAACCTTCATTTGAAAAAGTATATCTAACCTAAATGTATTTGATTTTGAAAAGGTATTCAAAGAAAATCCACTTCAAACTGTATTTTTATCAAAAAGGGATTACGAATGAACGTGCAGATTGAGTCATCATGGAAAAATCAAATACAAACGGAGTTTGAACAACCTTATTTTACCCAATTGGTTGATTTTGTAAAATCTGAATATCAAAACCATACCTGCTACCCTAAGGGGAAGGATATTTTCGCTGCATTTGATTATTGCGCCTTTCAGAATACCAAGGTGGTAATTATCGGCCAAGACCCCTATCATGGGCCTAATCAAGCCAATGGTTTATGTTTTTCGGTAAAAGATGGTATTGCGCATCCGCCCTCACTTGTGAATATTTTTAAAGAGATCAAAGTAGATATGAATCAACCTTATCCACGAAGTGGAAATTTGGAACGTTGGGCCGAGCAAGGTGTTCTGTTACTCAATGCAACCTTAACGGTAAGAGCCCATCAAGCTGGAAGTCATCAGAAAAGGGGGTGGGAACAATTTACGGATGCGGTAATTCGAACGGTTTCTAATAACCTGGATG
>CAYNUM010000083.1:0-7712 GCA_964400025.1 uncultured Croceivirga sp. | reverse complement strand
GTTTGTTGAAAACAGACACACATCCGGCCTATTTCCTGCAACTTGAGGTAAACCCTAAAAGTATAGATATCAATATTCATCCAACTAAGACCGAAGTCAAGTTTGATGACGAACACACGCTTTATGCCACCCTACGGGCGGCCGCTAAGCATAGTCTCGGACAGTTTCATATTGCACCGGTACTTGATTTTGAACATGATGGAAATTTAGATACGCCCTACAACTATAGAAATCGAGATGCCCAGGTACCTACGGTATCGGTCGATGCGGCATTTAACCCTTTTTCCTCTGGTAATACTTCTTCAGTGGCCAGGGTGCAGATTGATAAAAAATCGGTTGAAGGTTGGGAAACCTTATATGATTTTGACCAAAAAGAGGATGGTTTCAGTCAATTGCAATTGGAATCTGACGCCATTAATGTTGAGGTTTTTGAATCCGCAGATGAAGCTATTGAAAAACAACAAATTAGTTTTCAGCTACAAAGGAAATATATCGTAAGTACTGTGAAGTCGGGGCTTTTGCTTATTGACCAAAATAGGGCACATCAACGCATTCTTTTCGAACGTTTTTTGAAAGAGATTACTATTGACAAGGGAGTGACCCAACAACTGCTATTTCCGTTGGAATTGCAATTTGGAAAAAAGGAAACGGCAATCTTAAGTGAAATGTCTGCGGATTTAAACCAATTGGGATTCGATATGAATTTCGATACCAATGGAATCTTGCGCATCACCGGAATACCTGTCAATATGCCAGAATCTTCAATCAAGGAGGTGCTGAATGCTGTTTTGGTATCAAGTTTGGAGGGAGTTGATGAAGGGTTTTCGAAAGCTGAATGGATTTCCAAAACGATGTGTGTGGCACTTTCCATAAAAAATGGACAGCTCTTGAACCAAGAAGAGCAGCAGGTTTTGGTGAATGACCTATTCGCATGTAAAGAACCAAAATTGAGTCCGTTTCAAAAGGTAATTTATATTATTATCGAAGGAAACGAAATTGAAAACAAGTTTTAGTCTATGGGACAAATGACAGACGCCATAAAGCATCTGATAATAATCAACGTAATTTTCTTTATTGCGGGTATTACCGGTCTTGCCGATACCTTATATGAACATTTAGCGCTTTGGTTTCCTGAAAACCCGAATTTTAGAATTTGGCAACTTGTAAGCCACATGTTCTTACATGATTTTACGGGGTTCTTTCATATTCTCTTTAATATGTACGCCCTCTGGGCTTTTGGTTCGCCACTGGAACGTATGTGGGGCCGAAACAAGTTTCTATTCTTTTATTTTTCTGCGGGAATTGGCGGGGCATTATTACACATAGCTTCGAATTACTATTTCTTCAATCAAGGTTTGGAAGTAATAACCGGAGCAGGATTAACCGAACAACGAGTGGTTGAAATATTGGCCAACGGGCAGTACAGTCCTGATTGGTACAACTTGGCATCACAACGAACGATAGATAGTTTTATGGCAGCTTTCAATGCGCCGGCAGTGGGTGCTTCTGGGGCTGTTTATGGGGTGCTGGTGGCATTTGCATTTATGTTTCCCAATGCTGAATTGATGTTATTGTTTTTACCCGTGCCCATTAAGGCCAAATATTTTGTTCCCCTTATGGTCATAGGTTACGATATCATATATGGACTGGGTAGTTCCGGAAGTAATGTTGCCCATTTCGCCCATATCGGTGGGGCCTTGATTGGTTTTATTATGATGTGGTATTGGAAAAGGAATCAGTTTAATCAAAATCGTTGGAATTAGCTATGGCCAATGGAGGATTACAATATTATCTAGCGCGTTTAAATATAGCAGAAAAGCTTATCGCCATTAATGTGGCCGTATTTATCCTGGTTGGTCTGGCCAGTGCATTATTGGGCTTTTCTACAGATGCCATACTTTATTGGTTTGAGCTTCCTAAAGACTTTTTTGCCTTTCTAGGGCGACCTTGGTCTTTGGTGACCTACTCTTTTTTCCACGCAGGTATTGGCCATATTTTTTGGAATATGTTGATTCTCTATTTTACCGGTCGCATTTTCTTGAACCTTTTTGATAACCAACGATTTATCAACGTTTATTTTTTAGGGGTCATTTTGGGAGGCTTTTTGTTTTTGATTAGCTATAACATCTTTCCAACCCTTTTGAATACAAATACCGCTTTGATTGGAGCTTCTGCGGGAGTTACTGCAGTTTTAATTTTTGTGTGTACCTATATTCCAAATCGTGAGGTTCGGTTGTTCGGTCTTATCAATATCAAACTTTGGTATTTGGGCGCCTTTGTGGTTTTAATTGATTTGGTTCAAATCGCTAATGGGGGGAATATTGGAGGTAGACTGGCGCATTTGGGTGGTGCGTTTCTAGGTTATTTTTATGCTCGACAACTCTTAAATGGTAGGGATATTGGAGAAGGTTTCTCAAAGCTATGGAACGGTATTGGTTCGTTGTTCAAATCAAGCGGAAGAAAGGCGCCCTTAAAAACGGTACACCGTCAAAAAAGTAAAGCCAGTTCTAAAAGTAAGATTGACTACGATAAAGAATCCCGTCAGAAAAAGATTGATGCCATTTTGGATAAGATTAGTAAGTCGGGTTACGAAAGTCTTTCAAAGGCTGAAAAAGACTTTTTGTTCAAAGCGGGAAAAGAAGATTAAATTTTGAGGAAGCGTTCTTTTTTTAAATCGCTTTTTTGGAAAGCAAACATTTTAGTGGCCGTTTTATATGGCCTAGGTTGTTTGGCCTATTATTTACCACCGCAGGTTGCTACTTGGTTATCGCTTTTAGGCTTTACCGTTCCGATTGCCCTTTTCATTCTTTTACTGTTCCTTTTGTACTGGTTTGCCCAAAAAAGTAAGAAAGCACTTTTGTCCTTAGTCTGTCTTATTATGGGCTATTTCTTTTTCGGTTGGTTCTATCAGTTTTCATTCACAGAAAATGACGAGGTTGAGGATGCCTTTTCGTTGATGTCTTATAATGTCCGAAGTCTAAACCACAATGAACAGCTTCAGCGTGAAGGGGTTGGTGAATCGATTATCAACTATATATTTGAAGAATCTCCTGATGTACTTCTTTTACAAGAAGCTGATTATGGCATGAGACGCACCACAGCACTTGATAGTATTTACCCACATAAGTTTGTTGATTTTGAATATGGTGTGCCTAGAAATAATCGCGTGGTCAATGCCTTGTTTTCAAAATTTCCAATAGTAAATACTGGCATTATAAAATTCAACGAAAGCAATAATGCCGCCATTTATGTTGATGTGGTAATGCCCAATGATACCGTTCGCATTTTTAATGTCCATATGCAGTCCTTTAATGTTGTTCCAGATGTAGAACATTTGCAGAATGAAGAATCGGGCAAATTACTAAAGCGTGTGGTAAGGGTATTGAATAAGCAAGAAGAACAAGCCAAACTTATACACTCATATGTGACAAATTCGCCGTATCCAGTGATTCTGGGAGGTGATTTCAACAACGTTCAATTTTCAAAGATGCATAGAACGATGAAAGGGCATTTGAACGATTCTTTTTTGGCCGCGGGTTCTGGTTTCGGTAGAACATATAAGCTATTTAATCTTCCCGTTCGAATCGATTATATATTGTCTGATAATCGTTTTGAAGCTGTTTCACACATCAATTACGACATAGAACTATCGGATCATTATCCTGTAATGGCGGAGTTAGTCTTAAAACCCAATAAATAAACAGTCCGTCGTGTCAGCAATGATGTGAATCACTAAGGCCAATCCTAAAAGGCGGGTTTTTTTCCAAAGGGCCAAACCGAAATATACTGGTATGATATAGTAAGAGTGAAGAGGATGAAACCCGATACTACAGCGGTTAGCGTCAAAAATTGGATTAGCCCATAGATGGTCAATATCAATTAAGATACCCATTAACAAAATAATAGCAACCTTAATTTTGGTATCCTTAAAAAAGAAAAATGCGATGAGAATGGGTACTAAAAAATGAATGCCGTAATGGAGGAAATGTCGGAGCATTAAACCAAAGTTTGATTTTTCAAATAACTTATAGTATTCGGACCTTCGTTAAAGAGTAAATCCAATAAACTGGTATTTTTTACAAAACCATGTCGGTCACCAAATACTTGGTTGTAGGGTTCAAACTCAAAGTCAAGCTTACTTTTGGAATTGACCAAATTTCTTAAATCCTTATCTCCATCGTATATTTTTTGATAACTGACCGTTCGACTACTTGGGTATTTCAATTGTAGTGCTGTTATCAGAAATTCTATGGTCTTCCAGTTAAAGTCCATCAAAAATGAAAACTCTCTCTCAAATAAAGGTGCTAACTCATCCTCGTAAAATTCGAAAAAAGGAGAGGTGCGATAAGCAGTTTGAAGTGTGCGCCAGTGTTGCCGTTGCCACCTATAACTTTTTTCGACACGTACGTCTTTATATTTTTGTCGTCCATCACTTCCGCCGACATGTGTAATTGGTATAATCAATTTATGAAGTCCCTGGTCGGTGCAAATATGATAGCGATTGCGATAGGTCTGTTTTTGAAAGTTATCGTGAACCTCCCAGACTACGTTGCCCTGAACCAAAGCTGCCATAGAGACAATATTGGGGAAACATGTTGGGTGCAACAGTATATTCAAACCTAACGGAATTATGAATCAGCATCTTTTTTCTTTTTCTTTCTGAAAAAGTCGAATACAAACCACCCAGCGAGAGCAATCAAAAAATACCAGAGATAAGACACGGGCTTGCCACTGCCACCAACGGTGGTGAACATTCGTTCGGTCCTAAATTTCCATTCAGTTATGCTCTCTTCAAAGTTGTCAAAGCTGAGCCAAATGAAAACGGGTTTTCCCACGATATGATTGGCAGGCACATATCCCCAAGTTCTGCTGTCCTCGGAATGGTCGCGGTTGTCACCCATCATCCAATAATAGTCCATTTGAAAAGTATAGGTGCTCGCGGGTTCTCCATTGACCAATACCTGATTGCCCGAAACACTTACCGTATTCTTTTCATAATCACGTATAATCTTTTTGTACAGTGGAAGGGTTTCTGGAGTCAATTCAACCGTTGACCCTGCTTCAGGAATGTAAATTGGCCCCAAGTTGTCATTGTTCCAGGCGTAGCTTGCATTTTGAGGAAAGATATTTATGCCTGTCCGCCCTTTTACTTCAATATCCAATACGACAGAGTCGATTGCACTATTTTTCCTGAGGGTCTCGGCCATTTCGAAAGTGAGATTGGCCAATTTTCGTTTGGGGGTCTCTTCCTTTTCCAAACCAATTCGGTATTTTCTTAGAACTTTAAGAGGAATTCCTTTTTTCTCGGTATATAGTTCAAATTTTCCATCAGGTAATTGATTGCCTCCTCTGACATACGGCTTAAGCGCTTCTAACTGTATTTCACTTAAGGGTGGAGAAATAAATTTTCTCAAAAAATCATCCGCTCCCACTTCATTGAGCAAACGACTTGAAACCCCTTTACTCGAATATACGATATGGTTGTACATTACTTTCGCCCTATCGGACAATTGCAATTGTTTATCATTAATGAACACAAACCCGTCTCGTACTTCCAAAGAATCCCCTGGGGTACCCACACAACGTTTGACATAATTCGATTTTTTATCAATAGGTTTTTTGACCCCTTTTTCTTTGATAAAGAACTGACGAACCGTGTCTGCTGGCCAACTGAAGACCACAATATCATTTTTCTTTGGGGTATTGAAACCTGGTAATCTGAAATAGGGTATTTGGGGTTTATTCAGATATGATTTTGTTCTGATTAGCGGTAAAGTATCATGTACCATTGGAGCTGCAACTGCAGTCATTGGTGCCCTTGCTCCATAATGAAACTTACTGACGAAGAGAAAATCGCCGATTCGAAGGGTACGCTCCAATGAGCCGGTCGGGATTACATAAGGCTGTATAAAATAGGTGTGAACGAAAGTAGCGGCAACAATGGCGAATACAATGGAACTCACCCATTCACCCAATCCGGTTCTTGGTTTTAGGTCACGGTCAGCAATATGCTCGACGTCCATGGTATAGTTGACCACATAAATATAAAAGCCCAATGTCAAAATAACGGCCCAAGTCTGCCACAGCTTGTTTTGTCCAAAACTACGAATGGTCTCAACCCACACGACGGGGAACATCAACAAATTAATAATAGGAATGAAAAGAAGTATGATCCACCATTTTGGTCTATTGATGATTTGCATCAATACAATTCCGTTGTAAATTGGAATGGCGGCTTCCCACGCTTTTCTACCAGCTTTTACATATAGCTTCCAAGTTCCCAAAAAATGGATGACCTGAATCAACAAAATGAACAAAATCCACTGTGTACCGTTCATAAAAAAATTTATTTTGAGACGCTAATTAACCGTAATTGTTACAAATGAACTCAATTAAAAGGACTTAATTATACAAGCTTTAACACATCTTTCATAGAAAAGACCCCTTTTTTATCGGCTATCCATTCCGCTGCAATCAATGCGCCCATAGCAAAACCCTCTCTATTATTGGCAGTATGTTTGATTTCAATGCTGTCCACCTCACTGCTGAAATTAATGATATGTGTGCCGGGAACCTCTCCCTCTCTTTTAGAGTGAATTGGAATTTTAGCCTCTGATTTTTTGTTCAAATTCCAATCTTCGTATGCAGTGTTCTCTATGATGCCTTCGGCCAGCGTTATGGCGGTTCCACTTGGTGCGTCCAATTTATGAATATGATGAATTTCCTCCATTTCCACTTGGTATTCCTGAAGCGGAGCCATCATTTTTGCCAATTTTCTGTTCAGTTCGAAAAAAATATTGACTCCCAGACTAAAGTTAGAGGCGTAGAGAAATGCCCCTTCCTTGCTTTCACATAGACTTGTTACTTCGTTGTACTTATCCAACCATCCGGTAGTTCCTGAAATTATCGGAATACCATTTTCTAGACAAAACGCGATGTTATCAAAAGCTGCTTCAGGAGTGCTGAAATCAATAGCCACGTCGATTTTTGAAAAATCCAAGTCAGTGACTTCAGTGTTCAACTCTATTTTTAAAGGAAAGGAATGTCCTCTGGCAGTCCCCAGATTTTCGAGCATTTTGCCCATTTTTCCATATCCAAAAAGCGCAATATTCATAGCTAAAAAGTAATCAGTAAGGCCAAGCCATAATTCGGATTTCCGGTGATTTCGTTTAAATCCATATAGGGTTTGATTTCGTATCCTAATTGTTCGTTAACATTATATTGTTTCAAATGCGCATCTACATTGGCATCAATAATATTAAGGGCGTAGAAACCTATGGTAACCACCAACCACAAATCTCTTTCCCTTTGTAGATTTTCTTGTGCGTTTTGAAGGGAGGTGTCTGAGGCATTCGGAAACTCATCATCGGTAAAGCCAGCACGTCTTCGCTTAAAGGCATCCCTTACCCGGTTGTATTCACTATTTCTTTGATCGTAAAAGAATATTCCAGCTCCAAGACCACCCCATACCAAAGGTGCTTTCCAATATCTTTTGTTATAAATCTGACCAAGACCGGGCAGAATTGCTGAATAAAAAGCAGCTTTACTGGGTGCTAATGGATTGATTTCTTCTTTGACAAAGCTCACGGATTCAATAACCACTCCCTTTTTACCCAAATCAGTTTGAAGGGAATCCACTGGATTTGTAACACTGGTAGAGTCACGTTCAATCTGCGACCAGCCTATAAAAGCAGTCAGAACCAAAAAAATAA